>NVSI01000064.1 GCA_002401195.1 Alphaproteobacteria bacterium | reverse complement strand
ACCTGCAATCTTGCAAGCCTCGTTTACAAATTCTCTGACTGTATGGGTTTCATTTGTAGCAAGAACATAATCGTCAGGATTTTTATCGACAATGGCGTGATTATAAAAATTGGGTGATGATTTCATGGCAAAGCGCCTTTTTGTTCGGTCTATTGTTGTGTTACACTATCATTGAACGAAATAAACATTAAGATTTTTATAATGGCCAAGACAAAAAGAACAAAGAAAACATTACTTCCTGCGGTTAAAACGGCACAAAACCCGGCGTCTAACCCTGAGGTGATTAAAATGCCCAAGGATACGGATCAAGTCGCCTGTAATGGCGGGCACCCGTCTTTGGGGCACCCCCACAACATATTATACGTTTGATGGCACTGATGTCGTTGAATGTGGTTATTGTGACCGTCGTTTTGAACGCCGCGCGCGTTAACCTTGCTTTTTTGACCTGTTTTTTGATAGAGTGCCCGAGAAAGAGGATGCCTTTTTGGGTTCTCATGACATGAACTTGCTCGATTAAGAGGAGAGAAAAAAGATGACGACACGCTTATCAGTCTTTGATAGCCCCATGTTTTTGGGCTTTGACCATTTTGAACAAACCATTGACCGTTTAAAAAAATCATCCGATGGATACCCACCCTATAACATTGAACAAACGGGTGACCATGATTTACGCATTACGTTGGCCGTGGCGGGATTTACGATGGATGATTTGGATGTTGAAATTGAAAATAATCAATTAACGGTGCGTGGAAAACAAACGGATGAAAAAGATCGTGTTTTTCTTCATCGTGGGATTGCAGCCCGCCAATTTCAGCGGAGCTTTGTTCTGGCGGAAGGTATAGAAATCAAAGGCGCATCTTTGGATAGTGGTTTACTTCATATTGATATGGAACAAATTATTCCTGAATCACAGATTCAGAAAATCAAAATCACAGGCAAATCTAAACCGTCGAAATCGACGGATTTAAATCATATTATTGATGTGAGTGATCAAAAGAAATAAACGAGCGTTGCTCGGTGTAAATTATGCGGCTTTGCGTCTGCGATCAGCGCGATCGAACAAGGCCTCGACGGCTTCTTTTGATGTTGCACCGCGAAGCATGTCACAAAATTCTACGTTACGCATTGCGCGTGTGAGTGACGATAGACGGCTTAAATGCGCAGGACCATCAGAGCGCGGAGATAATAATAATAAAATGAGATCAACGGGCGCGCGGTCAGGTGTGTTTAAGGCCTCGAATGGTTTACGCAGTTGGATAAAGGATGTTGTGTGTTCCGCCCAATCATCAAGCCATCCATGAAAAATCATAACACCGCCACCAATGGCCGCCGTTTCGTTTGCTTGAAGGCCCGATAAATTTTCCGTTAATGTACGGTAATCATAAAAGACAGCAGGCGATAATGCGCGAGAAAAAGCGGTAAAAATTTGTTTGTATCCGTTGGCGTGAATATCAATATTCGCCGTTTTTATATTCAATGTATTTGGCATTTGGGATWCCTCTCTTGAGCCAATTTATATATCTTGAACACAGGAATAGAGGTGTCATTATAAAAAAACAACCCCAAAGTGGGATTGTTTTATAAAAGAGTAATATTCCAAATTTATGGATATGATTTAGGCAACTTTGGTTGTGGTTGCCGCGTTTTCCTTTGGATCAACCCAGCCGATATTGCCATCGCCGCGTCGGTAAACCATGTTTAACGAATCGTCAGATGCGTTCCGAAACATTAAGGCGTTATTGCCCGAAAGGTTCAATCGCATCGCCGCATCAGACACCGTCATTGTTTGAATATTGGTCGTCATTTCGGCCACAACGATGGCTTCGTCTTGGTCTTCGATTTCTTCATCGCTCAGTTCCGATAATTGATCGTCTGTGACGCTATATCCCAATGTGTAATCCAGGGCTTTGATCGCCTCGGCATTTTCGCGCGCTTCGCCATGTTCGCGAATTTTACGTTTATAACGACGGAGCTGTTTTGCGATTTTTTCGGCCGCTTGATCAAATGTTGTATAGGCCTCGTAATCATCGGCGCTTGCCTGCACATGAATGTCTTTTCCCATCGTCATCGCGACATGAGCCTTAAAATGGCTCTTGGAATCTTTGGACATTGTGACGGTTACATGGACCGCTCGATTAAAATATTTGTCATTAATCGTGTTTAATTTTTCTTCGATATGGGTTTTAAGGGCATCGCCAAGGTCAAGGTGATGACCGTGAATAGTCACTTTCATTATGTGGATTCTCCATCTAAGTTTTTCAATGTTATATTGAGTATGTCTTATTATACTCTTTTTACAGTCTACGTTGCAAATCTGAAGGAAAGTTTAAGGGATATTGAATTTCTCATAGACATCGTTCCCAAAAAAATCAATACATAATTTTATGGAAATATAAACCAATGTCATTCATCCCTGTGTGGGCAAAAGACGGATTCGATATTAAATAAACGGCATAAAAATGCCGCTGATTTGGTTAAGAATAACCCTGTTCCAATGCCTAAATTTTTTTCTTAAGATAAATTTTTCTTTTGTTTGCGGCGAGTTGATGATGACCCGATCTTCATCGCTTCGCGATATTTCGCGACGGTGCGGCGGGCAATATTAACGCCATCCGATTGCAAGGCTTTGGCCAAGGCTTCATCCGATAAAATTTTCTTTGAATCTTCATTATCAATCAATGTTTTGATCTTGGCCTTGATGGCTTCTGCCGCCATGTCTCCGCCGCCATCACTGCTTCCCACGCCTGAGCCAAAGAAATATTTCAAAGGGAATAGGCCGCGCGGCGTTCCGATATATTTATCGATTGTAATGCGGCTGACGGTGCTTTCATGCACGCCGACTTCTTCGGCGATCYCGCGTAATGTCAGGGGTTTGAGGTATTCCACACCAAAGAGGAAAAATCCGCTTTGTGCCTCAATAATTTCGGATGCGACCTTTAAAATACTTTGGGCGCGTTGATCCATCGCCTGAACCAGCCAGTTTGCGGAATGGAGTTTTTCCGCCATGAATTTTTTTTCTTCTTTATTGCCGGCCTTTGACCCGACAATTGCGACATAATCTTGGTTGATCAAAACACGCGGAAGCGTTTCGTGGTTCAGCTCGACTTTCCACCCGCCGCCCACATGTTTGGGCAGGGGTTTCATCAACACATCTGCAATCGCCGTTTGTGCGATCACATAATCAAATCCGCTTGCTGGTTTTGGATTAAGCGCGCGGATTTCACCAATCATTTCGGTGATGTCTTCATCATCGACGCGGCAAATTTTCTTTAATTTCCCAAATTCTGCGTCGGCGAGAAGGTTTAAGTTGTCGAGCAAAGCCTGCATCGCAGGGTCAAGACGATTTTTCTCGGACAGTTGTAGGCCAAGGCAGTCGGGCAGATCACGCGCAAAAATCCCTGTCGGATCGAATTCTCGTAATGTATCAAGAAGGCGTTCCACGCGCTCGGGTGAGCATCCAATGGCTTTGGCGCTCTCATCCGGTGTCTCCCGCAGGTACCCACTTTCATCCAACCGATCAATAAGAAGAGCGGCAATCATTTTATCGCGCGATTCAGTAATAGAAACGCTTAATTGTTCCATTAAATGGCCGCGCAGGTCTTTTTTGTCCTCCACGCGGTTTTCCAATGCGTAATCAGGATCATCGAATGTTGAACTTCCGCTGGATCCAACGGCGGCGTTGGATGATCCGGCGTCAAAAGTTTCCATCGGTTGAGAGTCGGGGGATTGCTCTGGTGTTTCGGCCGTGTTTGGTTTCTCACCCTCTGGCGCGCTTTCATCCTTTTCAAGGAATGGGTTATGTTCCATTTCTTTTTCTAAAAATTCAGCGAGATCAAGGTTGTTGAGCTGTAACATCGATATGGCCTCGCGCAATTGCGGGGTCATGACCAATTGTTGGGATTGTTTTAGATCAAGTTTGATGTCGTACGCCATGGTTTTAGGATAGCATAACACAACCCATTACACACGGCGCATGTTGCCATGATTGGTGATTATTTTGCACGGCAATATGGGATGGATTACCGTATTTGTTTGATTATTGCCTGTGTGACGCTTGGCCATGATGCGTTTACAAACCCTTCTCGATATCTTGTACCGATACGGTCCTAAATCTTAAAGCCTTCACCCAAATAAACGCGGCGGACATCATCGTTATTCACGATGTCTTCGGGTGTGCCGTGCGTTAAAATTTTCCCATCATGTAAAATATAGGCGCGGTCTACGATTTCCAATGTGTCGCGGACGTTATGATCCGTAATCAAAACACCAATTCCGCGATTTTTAAGATGTGAAATCAGATCGCGAATGTCTTTCACGGCAATCGGATCGATCCCCGCCAGAGGTTCATCGAGCAGAATAAATTTAGGGCGACTGGCCAATGATCGCGCGATTTCAAGACGGCGACGCTCACCCCCTGAAAGGGCGACAGATGGGGTGCGACGTAAATGAGAAATAGAAAATTCTGCCAATAATTCGTCCAATAACGCCTCTTGGCGGTCACGTTGCATATCACTGGTTTGTAAAATCGCGCGAATGTTATCTTCGACATTCAGGCCGCGGAAAATGGATGATTCCTGTGGCAAATACCCCACCCCAAGGCGCGCACGGCGATACATTGGCAGTTTTGTGACGTCCTGACCATCAATGGTGATGCGCCCTTCATCGGGGCTGATCAGGCCTGTGATTGTATAAAAAAGTGACGTTTTACCCGCGCCGTTGGGGCCAAGCAAAGCAACGGATTCACCTTGTTCGACATAGAGGCTGACATCTCGTAAAACAGGGCGTTTTTTATATGATTTTGCGATATGCATCGCGTGAAGGCCGGGTTTGACGGTCTGAAGATCTGGCATTATTGTGTGTCTCCACCAGAGAAGAATACAGCGCGCACACGGCCGCTGGATTGACCAGATTTTAATGTGCTTGTATTGGTCTTCATATCAAAATCAGCGCGATCGCCTGTCAGGATATTTTTTCCATCGATGATTTTGACGTTTCCTGTGACGGTGGCCTTTTGTTTTGCGGGGTAATATTCCGCGTGGTCCCCTGTTAATGTCTGTGTTTTTGTTTCGATAGTCACGTTTTTTTCGGCAATAATTTTTTCAAGCTCCGTTTTGCCCCCATTTGAAAAATAGGCCGTGATTATTGTGGCCTTTAATGTCTCGTTTTCGGTCTTAACGATTGGATTTCCGCCCTTTGCGACGATTTTTTTGATTGTCAGGCCTTCGCCTTTTTCCGTGTAATCCGCCGTTAATTTTTCGGACGTAATGGATGTTTTTCCCTGGGTTGCGGTGGCGTTTCCGCGCGCGATAAATGTGGATGCATCGCGATCCCATTCCAACGCAGTATCGGCCGTAATCTCAATGGGCGCCGCGTCCTTTGCCATGGCAACAGGCACAAAAGATAACAGTAAAAATGCAAAAAATAATTTCATGAGTTATTTAATAACAGCTTTCGCCGGTCCTTTAAAGGTTGTCTTTGCGCCATTATTTTCAATGATGACGCCGCCTTGGCCTGTGATCACGCCATTGGGCGTTGTAAGTGTTGTGGGTACATCGTTATGGGCGCTGTTATTTCCGATATCAGCGGTGAGCTGTTCCGTTTCAAGGATATTGTTCGCGGTGTCCCGAACAATTACATTATTGTGCAGTTCTATGATCTTGTTCAATTGATCGTAATGCCCGTTATCAGCATTCAGAGTGGTTGATCTATCTGTGTCTTTTAATGTCGCAGATGGGGCGATGAGTTCTATTGAATTTTCGTCTGAGCGGCGCTGAATGGCTTCGGTCGCGGTAATAATAATCGGACGGCCGCTTTCATCATTGGTATTAAAAACGGGATTGAGTAATCGGTTTTCGGTTTCGGCCTGTTTTAAGGCTTGAATATCGGCCTTGTTCAACGGCACACTTTGGATGGCGGCCAGTTGTGGCCATATAAGAAGCACCCCAATAATCGCGATTGCGGCAAGAGGTAGAAAGATTTTTAAAACGCGTACAAGCGACGAATAAACAACAATATTTGTTGTGTCATTCTTGCTGTCTAATCCTTGTAGGCGCTCTGTCATATTCCTAAACGACCCCTGCGGCTAATAAAGTTTGAAGACGGATCATGCCGGTCATGGTGCCATTTTGATCAACGGCGATCAGGCTTGTGATCGGTTGTTTGTATTTATTTAACATGATATCCACGGCCTCAACCGCCAATGTCGTGTCCGCAATTGTTTTCGGATTTTGAGTCATCACAATTTGTGCTTCACGCGTTAAAAGATCGGCGCCCATATGACGTTTTAAATCTCCRTCSGTGATAAYRCCWWSWAMTTYTTTTYSRKSRRTYKRTMYAAWCAYNGCASMMSWNTATTTGWTWNAGTYNATSKWSAWMASWNAYATRATYMAWNTRTAKRSGWGRRRATCACGAACGGTAAATCGACGCGTTGATCCATTAATTCAGATATAGGAAGAAGCTTTTTACCCAATTTTCCGCCAGGGTGAAAAATTTTAAATTGATCGGCGGTTAATCCCATGCGTTCCAATAATGCGATCGCCACCGCATCCCCCATCGCCATTGTCATGGTCGTTGATGTGGTGGGCGCAAGGCCATTGGGGCAGGCCTCATCAGATTGAGGCAGTAATAAATTGATGTTGGCGTGTGTGCCAAGTGTGGAGCCCGCGTTTGATGTAATTGAAATCAACGGAATACCAAATCGTTTTGTATAGGCGATAATGTCCGATAATTCAGGCGCCTCACCCGAATTTGAAATGGCAATCACAACGTCATTATTTGTAATCATACCCAAATCACCGTGGCTGGCCTCGCCTGGGTGAACAAATGAACACGCGGTTCCTGTGGATGCAAATGTTGCCACCAATTTCATACCGACATGTCCGGATTTTCCCATTCCTGTGATAATCAGGCGGCCTTTGCCTGTGTCCTTCATGTCTTGGATCGTTTGGACGGCGGTTGCGAATTGATCATCAATGGAATTGACAAGCTTTGTCAGTCCATCAATTTCGGCTTGGATCGTTTTTTGTGCGCTTTTAATATCAGTCATACTTTATTCTTTATCAGTTCTATGTGTTTATCTGTGGGCAAAAATATCATTGTCATTCCATCCCATCAGGTCTAAATCCCCGCGGGTCGGAAGAAAATCAAAACAAGATTGCGCGATCTCCATACGGTTTTCACGGTGCAACATGTCGATGAGTTTGGCCTTCATGGCATGAAGGTGTAAAACATCACTTGCCGCATATGTTTTTTGTGCGTCTGATAATTCAGTTGCCGCCCAATCGGATGATTGTTGCCCCTTATCCAGATCAATGCCCAGCAATTCACGGGTTAAATCTTTTAACCCGTGGCGGTCTGTGTATGTGCGAGACAATTTCGATGCAATTTTTNTGCAAAAAACAGGCGCGATATTAATACCCAGATAATGTTTCATCACGGCCACGTCGAAACGCGCAAAGTGAAATATCTTTGTGACGGATGGATTAATCATTAATGCTTTGAGGTTTTTTGCGCCCGCATAATCGTCGCGTGATAATTGAACCAAGTGTGCGTCGCCTTTGCCGTCGGAGAGCTGTACAACGCATAAACGATCACGAAGGGGGTTAAGGCCCAGTGTTTCTGTGTCAACGGCGACTTCTGATCCGAAATCTAGCCCTGCGGGTAAATCCCCTTTATGAGTATGTATTGTCATTGTGTTTAATATCCTATATTTTCAATATAAGAAGAAATTTACATTTTTTGGGAAAAAAGTCACATGAAAATTATGGTCATAGACCGCGATCGAGGCGCGATCGAAGAAATTAAACAGATTTGCGGGGATATTCCTGACGTTGATTTGGTCATTGAGCCGATTAAAAACAACGCGTTGGATGCATTACGTGCAGAGAAATATGATGCAGTCTTTTTTGATCCTGCGCCGCAAAATGAATTGCGTCCTTTTGTGATTGGGGCCCGTCGCGGTATTTCACATTATAACCCGATCGTTGTTTTATCCCACCAATTGGATCAAAACACTGTGCGATCTCAGGGGGCGAATGATGTGTTACCCAAACCATTTGATGCAACCAGTTTTAAAAAACGCCTTGAAAATATGCGGAATTTAAACATGTTGATTGCGCGGCTCGAGGATGACTCCATTGATTTTCCAAGTAAAGATGGCGTGATTTCAAAATCAGCATTCTATCAAATCTTTATTTCCTGCCTTGACCGCGCCGATCGTTATGGCGAGGAAACATATCTGACCTTTTCAAGTATCGCGAATATTGATGAGATTACGGCCGAGCACGGCGCAGATATTGCGAATGAAGTCTGTGAAAATCTTAAAAAATATACAATGCGTATCCGCAGGTTGAGTGATATTGCAGGGCGCACCGCGCCAGAGGAAATATGCCTGATGCTGTCTCGTCCAGCGAATGCAGAGGAGCCAAAAATGGCGATCTCTCGCTTTGCGGAATCAATGGCGGAATATGCGGAATTGATCCCTGTTGGGGATGCGAAACCTGTGATCCGTGTCACCATGCTTGCTATCCCAACGGGAGAAGTGACGTTTGAGAAAGATTTTACGTCTT
>NVSI01000063.1 GCA_002401195.1 Alphaproteobacteria bacterium | reverse complement strand
TATCGCTGCTGAGAATATTTCCAGTGCGGCGAATATCGATTTGCTGCTGCGACGCGATGGCTACTGCAAAGGTAGTAACCAGAGAGGTCACGAACCATCGATTCGACGTCGCGGCCCACATAGCCGACCTCGGTGAACTTGCTAGCTTCAACCTTGACGAAGGGCGCGCGGGCTAGTTTCGCCAGCCGGCGAGCGATCTCCGTCTTTCCAACCCCGGTCGACCCAATCATGATGATGTTCTTGGGCGTAATTTCATCGCGTAGTGGCGGCTCGACTTGCCGACGACGCCAACGGTTACGCAGCGCCACTGCGACCGCTTTCTTAGCGTCGTTCTGTCCTACGATATAGCGGTCGAGCTCGCCGACGAGCTCACGCGGCGTAAAGGTCGTCTCGACCGGGATGTCCGTTACCTGAGCGCGCATCACTCACCTTCCGTCGTCAGCACTTCGATGCTGAAATTATGATTGGTATAGATACATATATCTGCGGCGATGGTGAGCGATTCACGTACGATCGTCTCCGCATCAAGGTCTGGCGCATGTTTGACCAGCGCAGTGGCCGCTGACAGAGCATAATCCCCGCCGGAGCCAATGGCGATCACGTGATTATCTGGCTCGATGACGTCGCCCGCGCCGCTGAGAAGCAGTGTTTTGTCCTTGTCGACCGCGAGAATAAGCGCCTCCAAGCGCCGAAGCGCCTTGTCGAGGCGCCAGTCTTTGGCCAACTCGACGGCCGCACGCGTCAGATTCCCATTGTAGTCCTTGAGCTTCTTCTCAAAACGCTCAAAGAGCGTGAACGCGTCCGCGGTTGAGCCCGCGAAACCTACGATGACCTTTCCATCGAGGAGCCGGCGGATCTTATTCGCGCTCCCTTTCATGATGGTATTGCCTCGTGAAACTTGGCCGTCGCCACCGATGGCAACTTGATTGCCGCGTCGGACGGCGATGATGGTTGTGCCCTTAAACATGCTCACTTCTCCTGCTTTCCTCTGGAATTCTGGCGAGCTCTAGGATGCGCTTCATCGTACTTGCGCATGATCTGCTCGATGCTCACTTGGGTATAACGTTGAGTCGTCGCCAGGCTCTCGTGACCGAGAAATTCCTGGATGTGACGTAGCTCCGCGCCTTCATCTAATAAATGGGTCGCGCACGAGTGCCTCAGCATGTGCGGGTGCACTGGCTGCCAGCCGCCGGACTCACGGTGGCGCCGATTGAGGACGTTTCGAACGGAGCGATCACTGAGACGCCCCCCAAATCGGTTCAAAAACAGTGCCGGTTCGTCGGGGTCAGGGCCAAAAGTCGGCCGCGCCCCATCGTAACGCTCCAACGCGTCGAAGGCGGGCTTTCCCAGCGGCACAATACGCTCTTTTCGGCCCTTGCCACGCACGTGAACCAGCTGCTGCGAGCGATCGAGGTCGTTCATATCTAGGCGCACCACTTCGGCGACTCGCAAGCCCCCGCCATAGAGAACCTCAAGCAGCGCTGCGTCGCGGCGCGCGTAATGGTCCTGGCCTTTCCCGGTCTCTGTGAGCAGACGATCCATCTCCTCGGCTTGCAAAATCTTGGGCGCTCGCTTCCCAGCCTTCGGAGAGCGGACCCCTTCGCATGGGTTGCTCGCTAAGCGCTCAGTCGCGACGGTCCATCGGAAAAATGACCGTAGACTTGAGAGCTTGCGAGTGATCGAGGACGACCCCAACCTCCCATACAGCGCGTGAAGATAGGAACGCACCTGGGGGGTGTCAACCCGGTCCCATGTAGTCCCTAGCTCGCCCACGAATTTCTCGAATTCCACGAGGTCCCGAGTGTAGGCGCGGGCGGTATGCGGGGAGGCCCGTCGGACCAGCACAATGTGCTCAATATACTCTTCGATCGGAAACGAAGAAGAGACCGAGGGCGGGGGCGAGAGCGACGGCGGTGAGATTCGATCCATGCGGCGCGCACTCTAGCAGATGTGTTTCGACGCCAGCCGATTTTGGCCCAGTTCCATCGTGGAATCAGAGTGTTCGGCGGGCAGAAATGCTATCGTGCGCCGATGCTGATTCGACTCCAGATCGTTTGCGTCCTCGCCTTACTTATCCCGGACGTGTCCCAGGCTGAGGGCCTCTACCTCAAGACTGCAGACAAGCTGACCATCGCGGCCGATTGGCACCCGCCGGTCGTGGACGGAAAGGCCGTCAAGATGAAAGGCGTCATCGTCGCGCTCCACATGTTCCGAAGCGACCGCAAGGCGTGGGGGCCGATGTTAGCGCCGGCCGCCAATCGCGGGTTGGGAATGTTGGTTTTGGACCTCCGAGGCCATGGCGAGAGTTCCAAACAGGGCCGAGAGGACCTCGCGAAACGAGCCGTGGCACGCGATGCCACGCTATTCAACGCAATGCATCAGGATGTGGCCGCGGCAGTAAAATGGCTGGCGGACAAGAAGAAGGTCGCGGCCAGCGATATCGTGCTCTTCGGCGCGAGCGTCGGCTGTAGCGTCGCGCTCGACTATGGTGCGCGCAACCCCGACATCCGCGCCGCGGTCTTGCTTACTCCCGGAAAGAAATACCTCGGCGTCGACTCGATGAAGCACATCCTAGGTTGGACTGGCCGGCCGGTTTTGATGGTCAGCTCAGAAGAAGAGGCCGATAACGGAGCGATCCCACTCTACAAAGCAAGTTTGGCCCCTAGGCGAGTGGTCGTAATGCAGCTGCCACAGAAGAAAATTCACGGCACTCGCATGTTTTCGAAGGTCAAGCGCATCGAAGAGCGGCTGATCGAGTGGGCAGTGGCGCGCCTTGCCGAAACGCCGGTTCGCGCTCGTTGAAACGCGCACTTATCTTGCTGCTCGTTCTCGGCGCGGCCATCGTTACCATGCGAACCCTCCCGGTCATCGAGTGGGCCGCGGCGGTCACCGACGGACTGCGCTCCCAAGGCGTCCTCGGCGGTATCGGCTACATCATCGGATACGCCATATTAGCCTCTCTCTTTGTCCCCGGATCACTCCTTACGATGTTGGCGGGTGCGACRTGGGGCATGGGCTTCGGCTTGCTTATTATTGTCCCGGCGGCGACCTTAGCGACGGCGATCTCCGCCTTTCTGGGGCGCACGATGCTCCGCGACCTGGCCTTGAAACTTACGACCCGTTATCCACTACTGAATGCACTAGACCGCGCCTTTGGCGAACGCGCGCTGCGCTTCGTGACGCTGCTGCGGCTGTCTCCGATCATGCCCTTCGCGCCCAGTAATTATGCGCTTGGATCGACCTCGGCGCCGTTGCTCTCGATCACGGCCGGCACCTTCGTGGGTATCATTCCGATTACCGCAGTGTGGCTCCACCTTGGGATCCTCGCGGGTGATGCGGTCCTCGGCGGTGAGATCCCAGATTCGCCGTATCACGCGGTGATGCTGGTCGGAGGTCTTGCGGTCACTGTGCTCATCGTGGTGTGGATCGGACGACGTGCGAAGGGGCTCTTAGAGGAAACCCCTTAGAAGAAGGCTGCATGAGGCATGGAATGCTGCCTACTTTAGATCTTGCAGGCCCCAACCTCTCCGGCGACGTTGAGTTTGCTGTGGCCCCCGCCGCACGTAGCTGAGCAGGCTTGCGCAGCGTCGAAAACGGCCGAATCTGCCGACGCCACCGTGCTGCAATAGCGGCGACACACTTGGCCAACGCAGGTCAGACCCGCGCCGCAGTCGTTCTGGTAGCCACAGGGATGTCCTTCGGCGCGGTCCCCAGCCCAGGCACAGACGGGAGCCCCGGCTGAAGTCGCATAGCAGCCCTTTCCCGGTCCACAATCTTGTGAGTGCACGTCGCAACTTGCCGACTCGCGCGTTGAGAACGTCCAGCTCCGCTCATAGGTTGCGCCGTCCAGAATGCCCATGACGCGAACTTCGTAGGTTCGGCCAGCATGCAGTGGGTCGTGGGTGTAGAGGGCGATCGCGCTCTCCCCTTTGAGGTGTGGGTCATTCTCGGGGGTCAGCAGTACGTGCGGGAGAGCGCGGTCGGCATCCACGGTATCGGCCGCAGTATCGGCCGCAGTATCGTCCGTAACATCAATAATAGTGTGCTCAATGACCTCGAAGGCCGCGTCCAGACCGAAGGTGAGAGTGATTACCGGTCCGCTAGGATAGCCGTTGGGGGGAGCCTGCGGCTTGGGACTCTCCAGTCCATCCCAACTTAGCGGAACATCGAACGCTCCAGGCGTGGGCCATGCGATTCCGTTCGCGGTCTTTGGGGCCGCGTATTCTCCGGATCCGAGGTCCAAAACGTTGATGCGCGAACTGCCAATCCGTGCCTGAGCGTAGCCAATGTGACGCGCGCTGGGGTGAATGATAGGCAGCCGGTGATAGACCGTCTCCATCCAGTGAGCAACGGCGCCTTCTGGTGTGGACTGGTACGCGATGACCTCCCGAAACGGATGGCCATCGTAACCTGCGGCCTCCATGCGCTCCCAAAAGCGGCTCCCCGAGTAGCCCTCGTGGTCGGGCAACTGCTCGTGGACGCTAAGTCCTTGTACATCGTAGACATCGGGATGCATCAGCACGTAATCGGCGTGATCCCGGGCGGCCTCATTGAGCGCGGTAAGCTGCCCGACGGGCCCAAGCCCAGCTTGCTCGCGATAGGTGTTGACCCACCAGAGGGCCAGTCGTTGCGCCTCGGTGGAGCCCTCGGGCGCTTTGCCGAGCTCGGACGGGCCTTCGGGCGCGGCCCCGTGAACCACCGACTGTTCAATGGGCACGTGCGCAGCGGCCGGAGCGGAGCCCGGAACCTCGGCTTGGAATGGTGCACACGCCGCAGCGGCGAAGGCAACGAAGAACGGAAGAGTTCGGGGGTCTATACGCATTACTGACTGAATCGGGCCAACGTTGCGAAGCATTAGCGCTGCGTGGTGGCGCCCAGTGGTGGCACCTCCCGGAAATACGAAATGAACGATCGGTGTTGGCCCCACGTTCCTTTGTCGGCGGGCAAGTATCTAGGTGCAGCTTAGATCGAAACCTGAAGTGAGACGTCACTAGCCAGCCGAACTGTCTGGAGATGCATTTAATGGTCTTTCCATGGTCCAAGACTCGCAAAGAGCGACGCTTTCACAAGAAGCTGATGCCCCACGCAAGCGCGCTCTATTCTTATGCGCTCCGATTGAGTCACAATCCCACCGACGCCGAGGATTTAGTCCAGGACGCCCTATTGAAGGCGTTTGGGGCCCTCGACCGGTTGCCCGAGCACAGCAATTACAAAGGCTGGCTCTTTACGATTCTGCGAAATACCTGGCTGTCACGAATGCGGCGCGAGGGACGCGTAGAGTTTACTGATACGCCGCCGGAACGGCCGGAGCACGGGCCGCCTGGGCCGCTGGAGAACCTGGAACAGGGCCGCGGAAAGCGCCCCAAAGATCGCTTCGACGACGTAGTGCATCACGCGCTGGGGGAGCTGCCGGAAGCGCAGCGCTCCGCGGTGTTGCTCTGCGATGTCGAAAAAATGCCCTACCAGGATATCGCCAAGGTTCTGGGGTGCCCAATCGGCACCGTTCGCTCGCGAATATTCCATGCGCGCCGCGCCCTGCGCGATGCGCTTCAATCCTATGCCTTAGAGCAAGGAGTCGTTCGTCATGAAGACGCTGCTGTGTCGAAGATTTGAGCTGGCGCTCTTTTCGGGAGCCCTACTATCACAAGCTGATCCTGCGATTCGCGACCACGCTGAGGCGTGCGAACGGTGCGCGGAGCTATGCGAAACTGATCGGGAGATCGCGTCGATTTTATTGGAGAGAGGTGAGCCCCTACCCTCCGTGGCTCGGCAACGGATCGAAACGCTCATCGCCACCGAGGCGCGAGACGAAGCGCGGCGATCGCGGCGCCCGATCCCGCTGGCGTGGGCCACTGCGGCAGCGATTCTATTGGTGTCGACCGCGGGGGCATGGACCTACGCTCAGTCTCAGAGCGCGGGGGCGATGGCCAACGAAACCGGCNAGTCCGCGCATCTCGCTAGCAGCGAGACAGGCCACGTCGACGGAGAGCCCATTTCGGGTCTCTCGGACCTCATTGCACTCCATACGGCGACTCCAAACACGCAGGTCTCGACTGACGATGACCAACGCGCTGTGCCTACCCTCGGACGGCGCAGCGCACTTCCGAAAGGCGCKCTGCTTTATCACTCGAAGTTGCCGAGCACGATCGGAGCGAGCCTTGGAGCTCACGAGCAATCGGCGGTCATCTACACGGATGTACGCGACGAAGCGACGCTCTTCGTCCTCGATCGTGAGCGGATCGCCCTCGATCCGGTCATCGATGAGATTCTGACGGCCGATGGCTCGATCACGCTGAGCTGGGATGGACATCAGGTCACTCTGGCCCCGAGAGAAGGCCAGCTTTTTGTGGTCGTAAGCACGCCGATCGCCGCGGTGTCCGCTCCATCCTATCTCTGAGCGGCCTTGTTTCAGAGCCGCCCTGCCACTGATCACGCGCCTGGAAATCTGACAATCTAAGACGACGACGCAGCAAGTTGCGGTATAGTTCCGGCCGCTTCATAGACCGGCGAGGTACACGTGGGTAAAGCAGCAAACAAGTGCATTGGCATTATCGGCGCGACCGGCGCGGTGGGTATGGAAATGGTCGGAGCGCTCTACGGTCTTGGTTTCGCGCCTAAGGCGGTGCGGCTGTTCGCGTCGGCGCGATCGGCAGGGAAGCAAATTCCGACTCCTTTTGGCGAGCTCACCATCGAAGAATTCTCGGTTTCCGCGGCCCAAGAGTGCGATATCGTACTCATGGCGGTGTCTGGGGGCTTCGCGACAGAGCACGCCGAGACGATCGCGCAAAAGTCGGTCGTCATCGATAACTCCTCCGCCTTCCGATATCGCGACGACATTCCGCTCGTGATACCGGAAATCAACCCACAAGCGGCCGTTGGGGCATCCCTTATCGCCAATCCCAACTGCACGACGGCCATCGCGGCGGTCGCATTGTGGCCGCTGCATCAAGCCTTCGGCATCAAACGCGCCATCATCTCGACCTACCAGGCAGCGAGCGGTGCGGGATCGCCAGGAATGGATGAGCTGGAGACCGGGATCCGCGCTTGGTCACGCGGCGATGACATTCAAGCCAGCACATTCCAGCACCCGCTTCCCTTTAATGTTATTCCGCACATCGATAGTTTTCAGGCTAATGGATATACGCGCGAAGAGATGAAGGTCACGTGGGAAACCCGGAAGATTTTCGGTCTGCCCGAGCTCCCAATTTCGTGCACGGCGGTGCGGATCCCCACCCTGCGGGCGCACGCTGAGACCATCACTATTGAAACACTGTCACCGGTCACCACGGCCTCTGCGCGAGCGGCCCTAGAAAACGCACCGGGCATCGAGGTTGTCGACGATACCTCGGCGAATTTTTACCCAATGCCACTCACCGCCACCGGAAAATACGACGTCGAGGTCGGCCGAATCCGCCAGAATCCTGTTTTCGGAAACCACGGGCTAGACATCTTTGTCTGTGGCGATCAGCTCCTCAAAGGAGCGGCGCTCAATGCGGTGCAGATTGCGGAGCTACTGCTCGACTGAAAGCCGATCGGGCCTTTTTCCCCCGAACGGGGCACAACACCCCATGCGCACCGACTTCAACCCGGCGCAAAGCCCTACGAAACCCCGCCAGACAAAGGTTTTGGTCGATGGCCTGACCTTTGCTCCAGTCTTGACCGGTGCCTACTCCTTTGTGGACTCGGGCGCCGGAGTCTCGTGACCCATGGAGGACAAGCGATGGCCATCAACAAAGCCCTACGCGAGCAGCTGACTACCCGCCTCAAGGTCCTGGTTGAGCACGAGAAGAAGATCGACGCCCACCTCCGGCAGCCCGGCGACGCCGATTGGACCGAGCAAGCCCAAGCACGCGAAGGCGACATGGTTCTCGAAGCGCTCGACCAGCACGACCGCCGCGAAATCGCGCTGATCGAAGCGGCGATCGCCCGGCTGGACGCAGGCAACTACGGGATCTGCGTAAGCTGCGAAGAAGATATCCCGCCGGCCCGCCTCAGTGCGGTGCCCTACACTGTCAAATGCATTGGGTGCGCGGCCTAGAAGCACGCTTCTGCTCAGATCCGCGTCGTCCACGTGCTCTGCCCACCCGGCCAAATACTCGCGCGCAAGCCGGATCCCGAATTGCGATCTTAGGATTACCCGGATAATCTAAGATCATGCTTTCAGATATCCTGGATAATATAAGTCGAGACAACCCCTGGTTAGAGACACCGGGCCGTTGGAAAGCGGCGTTAGAGCGACGGATCCCAGTAGACTTCGTGGCTCGTACCCAGCCGGGAGTGGCCGCCCTTTCCGAGGAATTGCCCATTGACCGTGCAACTCTCCTCATTGGTCCGCGCCAAGCAGGCAAATCTACCTGGGTCTGGAATGAACTACGCGGCTTAGGCCCACAAATGCTGTTCGTCGATTGCGAGGCCCCCGCGATGCAGGGCTGGTGCCGCGATGCTAGCGCGTTCGTGGCTGATGCCGCAGACCTACTACCATCGGGCGGGGCAATCTTTCTAGAGGAAGCGCAACACTTGGAAGATGCCGGCCTATTCGTCAAAGGCATTGTGGACCGCGGGCTCCGA
>NVSI01000062.1 GCA_002401195.1 Alphaproteobacteria bacterium | reverse complement strand
TGATTTTATTATATTAATTATTGGATCCGTCATCAGTTTCGCAGGCGTTAAAACGGCTGGGTTCATGGCTCTCAAATCCGTGATGGCCGACATTGGCCTGCCTATAAAACAAATCCCCGCGGCGGGTACAGCAGGGATGTATGCAGTTCTTGGAAGTTTAATTTTATGGGGTGGGTTGTTTTGGTTTAGCGCCCTTTGATTCAAGGTTTCCCAAACAATCAATCCCGATATGAATCAATACGCCCGCAGGAAAGCCCAAAAAGCAAGCCCAGTCACGACGGCCATATCAGTTTAAATCGTTAAACGGTTAAAATAATCTTTCATGGGTCACGCGCCTTACTGATTCATCGCTTGGAAAAATTCTGCGTTATTCTTCGTTTGTTTCATTTTACCGATCAAAAATTCAACGGCATCTATTGTTCCCATCGGATTCAAAATACGGCGTAAAATCCACATTTTTTGCAATGTTGCTGGCTCAACCAACAGCTCTTCTTTTCGTGTTCCTGATTTTTGAATATCAATCGCAGGGAACAAACGTTTATCAGAAATCTTACGATCCAAAACAATCTCGGCATTACCCGTTCCTTTAAATTCTTCGAAAATCACTTCATCCATGCGTGATCCTGTATCAATCAAGGCCGTGGCAATGATTGTGAGTGATCCGCCTTGTTCCACGTTACGCGCGGCGCCGAAAAAACGTTTAGGACGCTGTAGAGCGTTCGCATCCACACCACCGGTCAAAACCTTACCTGATGATGGGACAACGGTGTTATAGGCCCGCGCAAGACGCGTGATGGAGTCAAGAAGGATAATAACGTCGCGTTTGTTTTCAACCAAACGTTTTGCCTTTTCCATCACCATTTCGGCAACCTGTACGTGGCGTGATGCCGGTTCATCAAATGTTGAGGACACAACTTCACCGCGGACAGAACGCGCCATATCCGTCACCTCCTCTGGACGTTCATCAATCAGAAGAACAATCAAATAAGCCTCTGGGTGATTTTCAGCCACAGAATGAGCCACCGATTGCAACATCACTGTTTTACCCGTCCGTGGCGGCGCAACAATCAACGCACGCTGACCAAATCCAATCGGTGAAACCAGTTCAATAATACGAGATGTGAAATCTTTTTTCGTTGAATCGGCCGTTTCTAATGTGATTTTACGCTCTGGATAAAGAGGCGTTAAATTATCAAAGTTAATGCGGTGGCGTAATTTTTCTGGAACTTCATGGCTTATTGAATTCACCTTTAACAATGCAAAGTAACGTTCCGAAGTTTTTGGCGCGCGAATTTCGCCTTCAACAATATCCCCAGTCCGCAAACCAAATCGTTTAATTTGRTTGGGTGATACATAAATATCATCAGGGCCAGGAAGGTAATTTTCCTCGGGTGACCGTAAAAACCCAAATCCATCTTGTAAAACTTCTAGAACGCCGCTGCCTTTAATCGTCATATCGACGCCAGCCAGTTGTTTCAAAATCGCAAACATCATATCTTGTTTACGCATTGATCCCATATTTTCGATGCCAAGCTCTTCAGCAAAGGCAAGAAGTTCAGCGGGTGATCTGGTTTTGAGTTCTTTTAAATCCATGGGAAATATCTTTGTATTGTTTTTGAGGGGGGTTTGTTTGATTTTGAATCTGTTTCGACAGGTTTATTTGTGATTTTTGCGGATATTCTGCGTCCAACCGCGTGGAAAACATCATTCTAAATGTGCAGAAAATATAATTGAATACAAGCATATATACAGAACGGTTAAACAAAGTCAAGTCATCTATGAAATTCCGTGCCACGTCGAGACATTACAAACGTTATTTTTCATCCGATTGAATTTGTAATAAAAAATTATCAACCGATGTTTTTAAATGTTCTGATAAATCCGCAACCTTGCGCGCCGCGCCCAAAACCGTATCGGAAGACATTCCGGTTTCTTCCGCACCTTTTTGAACATCTAAAATAATTTGAGAGACAGTGTCCACACCTCTGGATGCATCAGAAACGCTTCGTACAATTTCCATGGTTGCCGAATTTTGTTCTTCGACCGCCTCGGAGACGCCCCTCACCGATCCATCAATTTCCGAGACATTAGAAATAATACGCTCCATCGCCACAACGGATTCACGTGTTGCGTCCTGAATTTCTGTAACACGGGCGTTAATTTCTTCTGTTTTTTCCGCTGTTTCACTGGCTAATTTTTTTACTTCATCTGCCACAACGRCAAATCCTTTTCCTGCCTCTCCCGCGCGGGCGGCCTCAATCGTTGCATTCAGTGCAAGAAGGTTTGTTTGTTCGGCAATATCACGAATGGAGGTCACAACCTCGCCAATATTATTCGCCAATAAATTCAAATTTGTTACCGTTTTATTGGCTGTTTTTGCGTCTTTGGCTGTATCGCTGGATTTTGTTTGAACGCTTATAATTTGTGATGCGATGCTGCTTGATGTTGCGGACATCTCCTCCATCGCAGAAGCGACCGTATTCACATTCAGCGCGGCTTCTTCTGAAGACGACGCAACATTTTGCGCATCCCCAGATGTTTTATCCGCCACCGTACGCATGGATTCAGCGGTCGATTGCAACTCAACCGAAGACGAGGCCAGAGCTTCAATAAGCCCACCCACTTGTTCATCAAAATTAACCGCGATATCTTTTCTGGATTGATCGYRCSCYATYYSSGAYKWYYYTTCGKMMRSCTCTTGTTGTGATTTTGCGACTTTGGCCTCGGCCAAGGCCGTGCGGGCTTTTTCCGTTTCTTCCAAAATAACCTGATCATTTTTCAAAAGGCCATTAATCGTAAACAAAATAACCGCTGTTTCCGCCACTACAATAACGGCATGAAACACAACGCGGAAGAAATCTGCGCCATCTGGATATAAAGCCAAAGGCATTAAAAAATTTAAACCCAAATGATGAACCGCCACAGCCGCCGCCGCCATAAACGCCGCGCGCATCGATTTAAATCCAGCAACCATCGCCAATGACGCGAAAAAATACATATGAGCGTCAATTTGCCACGCGTGGCCTTCTAGCATGTATACCAAAACCGCCGGCGTCAAAACAATCGACATCGCGTTTAAATCAAAACCAAGCGGGCTGTCTTTGCGCAAAACAAATGCGCCAACATAGGCAACCGCGGTTAAAACAAGCTGTAAAACAATTGGAACAAGAAGAGGAAGTCCAAAGGCAAACCCAGCAACCACATACATCACAATATGAGACGCGATATAATAAAACATATATGTCTGATATTTTTGGATTTGATCGCCTGGTTGAATCGACATTGTCTAAATTTCCTTGTTTTTTCTAAATCGTGACTTATTTTGAATGAGGCATCCTCCCTTAATAATAGGGGAAAAGACAAAAATTGCACTCGCCTCTTTTATAGATTTAATAAAGTTAGGCTGATCCGAGGCCACAATCACAATGAAATCAAATGTCGCATGACGAATAGGGCGGCCGCCTGAACGCATTATTTTATCAAATATTTCAAGATCTGACATTCCAGGAGAAAAGACAACCGCATATTGTGTGAAATCTTTATCCAATTCTTGTTTTGGATAAATCGAAGCATAGGCAAACATGCCAACCAAAGAAAGGAGAACAACCACCGAAGCCAAAAGAGAGAGGCCGTCTTTTAAGGTCATGGATGAAAAACTTTCTTCAAAAATAGATTAAAATGGTTTCACAACCGCCAATATAACAATCACTATCATAAAAAATGTTGGGACTTCATTCGCAATCCGAAAGAATTTTGGAGACTTTTTATTTTGATCCGCCTGAAAGGCTTTACGCCATTTTGAACACAGGCCATGAAACCCAGATAACAAAAATAATAAGGTTAATTTTGTATGCAGCCAGCCTTCGGTCATAAGGTCAGGATTGGCAAAAATCATCAAACCACCAAAAATAAATGTCGCAATCATCGCGGGGTTACAAATATAACGAAGCAAACGATACTCCATTATTTTAAATGTTTCTGATTGTTTTGATCCGATTTTTGAATCGCAATGATAGATAAATAAACGCGGAAGATAGAGCATCGCCGCCATCCATGAAATGACTGAAATAATGTGAAACGCTTTAATCCAAAGATAGTGATTGATTAGAAAATCTTGCATTTATTTATCCTCGTGTGAAATCTTTGATCGTTTTGATTAATAGTTCAACATGCTCTGGCGGGGTTTCTTTGATCACCCCATGGCCAAGATTAAAAATAAACGGCTTGTCATTCAATGCCTCACATATTTTTTTCGCTTGAGACACCATGGCATCGCCCCCTTTTAAAAGAAGTAAATTATCCAAATTACCCTGAACGCAAACATGATCTTGCATCGCACGAAGGGTTGAAAGGGGTAATGTTGGATCGCAACTGACGGCATTTATTCCCGTTTTTTCAACGTAATCCTCGTACCCATATCCCGCCATACGCGGAAAACCGATCATTGGAATATCGGGATAAGCCTTGCGAACACGGCGCACGATTTCGGCCGTTGGTTGAACGCTCCACCGATCGAATTCTTCAACGCTTAAAACGCCGCACCAGCTGTCAAAAATCTGTAAGGCATTCGCGCCGTTTTTAATCTTTTCAATCAGGTAAATTGAGATCACATCCACCAATCGATCGATAATATTTTGGAATGCATCAGGATTTTGAAAGGTGTAATGACGAACATTTTGATAATCACGCGATCCACGACCATTGATCATATAACACGCCAATGTCCATGGCGCCCCTGCAAAACCAATCAAAGATTTATCATCCGGCAAGGCCGCGCGGGTTAATCGCAACGCTTCAAACACAGGATCCAGGTGATTTAAAAATTTATCTTGATTAAATTCAGGAAGATCATCAATCGATTGTATGGGGTCAAGGCGCGGGCCTTCGCCTTCTTCGAACCAAACCTTTTGACCAAGCGCATGAGGGATCACCAAAATATCTGAAAATATAATCGCCGCATCCAAATCAAACCGTTGAAGCGGTTGAAGCGTCACTTCGCTTGCCAATTTGGGGGTATAGCAAAGCGTTAGAAAATCACCGGCGTTCTTTCGAACCTCGCGGTATTCAGGCAAATAACGTCCTGCTTGGCGCATGAGCCAAACGGGGATATGATCGGTGTGTTCACCGGATAATCTTTTGATAAATTCTGTCTTCATGGATCCTGACTTTAAGCCCCCTATAAAATAAATAAAGATATTTATTAAAAGGATATAGTAGTAGTAGGACCCATGAATCATGGGGATAAGTTTTCTATCCCATGGGAACTCGTTTTTGAAAAACAAAGAGCCATAAAGAGACTCCGCTGGTTATCCCTTTTTTATCCTCATGGAAAACTATCCAGATTCTATTGTTGAATCTGTTCCAAAAAAACATGTGGTTATCCACCGAATTAAAGGCATCAATTTCATACGCAGGAACATACAAAAACTATTCACAGGGATATCAGATGAGTTATACTCATGTTCATGAACACATCATTTAAAGAACTGAACCCCGCAAAATCGAAATCTTTTCTAAAGAAACTCGAGACAAACTCTATTCCGCATCACTTTAAAGAAAAAAGTAAGTTTTTGATGCAAGATTTATCGTTTAGCGACGAATGGGTTCGGATTGATGCCGAGGATTACAGCGAAACACCCTTTATTAAGAAAAGTTTCTTCTTAAAAGAGAATGTCATAAAACCATTTCAATTTACAGATCATCCGTTGAATGACAATTTAAAGGATATTTCACCCAAGATTTGTGAAAAAACGGTCATTGATTATTTATTATTATATTGTCATTTGTGGATTCAAAATGGAGAGGTTATAAAACCGGCTTTAAATTTTGAGGACATCCCATGGCAAGATGATGTTTCACCGATGATTAAAAAATCTCTGGATCAGGATTTTGGTGCTTATCCAAAAATTAGTAAAAATAACAATGCATTAATGGTCACAATCATTTGCCTGTTTAAACAAAGCCTGATGACCGTCACATTCGATGTCGAAGAAAACGGCGGCGTTACAGTTACAGATCGTGTTGTTTTGATCGAAGATCTCCCCATCAAACATTTACCGTAATGTCTTAGGCTTCCGTTAACCTTTTGATTTTATTCCGAAAATTTATCTTTTATTAGGGTTTTGATAGCAAAATCTTAATACTTCAGCGCAATACTGGAGAGAGTTAAGGGAATAAATATCGGCTGGGGAGCCAAGAAAAAATGAATCAAGATTTTATTTATAACGGACCAATTCAAAACCGCGTTTCATGCTATATGGGCGATTTAACACCATCGAACGCATCATGCAATATGGTTGGCGATCAACCGCTTTTTTATATTGATGACAGCGCCGATGCCGAAGACATGGCWCTTTTGGATGGTATGCTATCTGAAACGGGTGAGTTTATTCACGATGAAGATTTGATTGAAACATTGCGTTCACGCATTGATGCGTATGATCGTTCGGCGTCATCATTAGAGGCCATGAATATTGTTCCGACAACGGATTTATTTGATGCAGCCTTTAAAACAACTCCAACACAAATTACACTGAAGGATATTATTGAAACAGCCTCACAAAGCGGAACATTTAAAGCCTATATCGATGGCTTAACGGCTCTTGGTGTTTCAATCGAATTAAGCGCGGATGGCGTGACGTCATTTTATAATCGCGATACAAAAACTATTTTTGTGAATTCAAATTTATCATTAAATAAAGCCGTTCACGCCGTATCAAAGGCGGCGCGCCTTGCATGGCAACATGCCCAAGGAACATTGATGAATCCGCTTCGCTTTCAACCCGAAGATGCGATTGTGATTAACCGCCTTATGGCCGCGGATCAAGATGTCGCCGCCGTCACAATTGCATGGGAATTACGCCTTGCGGGATATACATCCCTTTGGAATGAATTGATGACGGGTTCGGATTATGATTTATGTTCGGCCTATGCGATGGAAGCGATGACGAATTTCCGCTCCATTAAAAATGGCTTGGCGCCGCGCGCCACGTTTGAAAAATGGTTTATTTCAGGGCGTTGTAAGTCTTTGGACCGTGAAATTATTCAATTAATGCTTTCAAACAACACGGATTATATTTTCGAAGACGAAGATGTATCTCGTATGATTGCAACGGATAGCGTTGCCAAAATGGGAGCGCGCCCATTGGGCAAAAATTACCTATCTCCGATCGTGACACAGATCATGGTGGACGGTTTGTATACCGAGGTTCGTGACCGCGCAAACGCCAATTTCCTTTGGTTTATTACATTTGAAAAGAAAATGGAGCAAGCGGAACAGAAATTGCAAGAGAGTGGAGAGATTTCATCTGTTGCCCCTCGCGACGCTTTACAGGACACGAATAATGCCACACACGCCGAAATTATCACATTTCCAACACCAAAATGCCATACATCAGGGGCAGACTCTGGAAATGATATCGGAGCATCCGTCTATTACATCGACCATTTCCGCGCCTTTTAAGACAGGTCACGCGGATATGGATCTTTCATTTTTTACACAGGCAAAGACATTTTTTGATTTTGGCTTGAACCAATCTTTTGATGGGTTGCCTCCTGTTCTTCAAAATATCATTACACACACAGGATCAGAAAATTTAACTGCGTTATTCGCCGCGCTATGGCGCGATATTGATCCGGCGTGGGATATTAATTTATGCGACTTATCCGGTCATGGATATGACATGGATGTGGATCAGAAAATATTATCGATCGATTCAAAAGGTCTTCTTCCGGATCAGGCGTTGTCATCCTCTTATTTCGCGCCACAAATTTTATTATCGTTGATCGAAGGCATTCGCATGGTGCGCCATGTGGAATGGTTGGATAACGCGCTGGAACGGTATCACCCTGAATCGATTGTAAAAATTGGCCGTATTTGCGTGGCCGACAGTGTGTCTCAGACAATTTCTGTGGCTTGGCATGGGCGCGGACAAGGGTGCGATGCCATGTGGAAACATCTTTTATGCGGAATGCATTCCGATATGGCGCAATGTTTTGATCGTGTGATGGAGCGCGGCCTGTCCCAAGGCGGTGATGAGAGTGATGTCCTGACCGAGGCCTTGGAAATGACATTCCGCACATGGTTTACGGATGAAGACCGCGTTGTCCGATGTGACCATGATTCATTAAATGTAATGGATGAATTATTGAATGATGAGATTGAAATTGGGTTTAAACATATTGAACAAGCATCAATTGTCTGCCTGACCCTACAGGTGGGTGGAAATGTCACGTATTTATGCCGCGATGTTTTGCGTGATATGATGCGTAATCCATTTTATGGCGCGATTGATAGCCTGATTAACCAAACACATTTGATGCAAATTATTCGCGATACAAAAATCAATGAAGTGGCGGGTATTCCATTTCGTGATATTGATTTGGCGTCTCGATTTATGATGATTGATTAAGCGGCATTCCCATGCTTTAATCGCAAGCATGTTTAACAAATTTTTTATTACTGATCCTGAATCGGACCACAGCGCAGGCGAATCATTTCGCAAACTCATTCCTAATATTATTACCTTGGGATCTATGGTATGCGGATTAACCGCCATTCAAATGGCCGTTGCGGGGCGGTGGCATGATTCCGTTTTGTTGATTTTAATCGCAACAATTTTGGACACGTTGGATGGGGCGATCGCGCGTTTGTTAAACGCAACCAGTAAATTTGGAGCGGAACTGGACAGTTTGGCTGATTTTTTAT
>NVSI01000061.1 GCA_002401195.1 Alphaproteobacteria bacterium | reverse complement strand
ATCAATCACCACCCTCTGGATATGAATCTACTGAAGGCACCTACACCTTCTTGGGGCCTGCAGAATGGGCATTTGGTTCACAGTCTCCCAATTACAAAGTCATTAACGTCGGGACAAGCGCCCAAGATGTTATGATACATTTAAATTTTGTGACCGCAGAAATTTGCGAAGGTATTAACAAACAAATGAAATATGATTTCACAAGCATCCCTACGGAAGATAGCGCAGATTTCGGAGACGATGAAACTGCCTTTGTTGGAAATCTTGCAGGGTGTTCCATAAAATCAGACCTTTTACCCGTCGTGAACTATCAAGTATTTTTTGTCGTTCTGGAACTTTAACCCTTCACAACGCTCAATAGTGTAATTTGATTGCGTTGACGTTTCATGACTTTAAAACGATATCCATAGAATGCAAAACTTTGCCCCACTTCGGGAAGCATTTTTGATTCATGCAAAATAAGCCCTGCAACGGTCGTGTAACCTTCATCCGGCAAGTCCCAATCCAAATCACGGTTCAGATCGCGAATAGTTACCGTTCCATCGACCAAATAACTTCCATCGCCTTGTTCTCTGAACCCCGTTGTTGTCGTGTCATGCTCATCATCAATATCCCCGACAATTTCTTCTAAAATATCTTCCAACGTAACAATTCCTTGGAAACTTCCATATTCATCCACGACGATGGCAAAATGCTCCTTGCGTTCGCGAAAAGCCTGCAACTGATCAAACAATTCCGTTGTCTCGGGAATAAACCACGGTTCCAAAACCATCATTTTGATATCAAGACGGTCAATTTGACCACCAACCGAACGAATTTCACGAAGCAAAGCTTTTGCATGAATAACGCCCACAACATTGTCGCTGTTATCTTGCCAAACAGGGATGCGGGTATACGGACTGTTCAAGACCTGATCCACAATGTTTTCCATCGGTTCAGATACATCAATCGCCACAACATTACGGCGATGAGTCATCACATCTTCGATATCAACATTTCGTAAATCCATGATAGATCGCAACATAGCGCGTTTTTCCATGGATTCTTTTGTATCCAAATACTCGTCCGAGGCCTCACTTTCATGGGCAAGTTCAATCGCACCGCGGAGTTCTTGTGCGGCCAAATCGGCCATNTTCACGTCATTTGAATGCGCGCCAAGCATTTTTAATGTGACGTTCACAATTTTTCCAACCAAGACCGTCACTGGAGAGAATACAGTAACGACCACGCGAATGATTGGCGCGATTTTTAAGGCCATTTTATCACTGTTATTTAAGGCATATGTTTTTGGTAAAACCTCGGCAAAGACCAAGACAACAACCGTCATGATTAAGGTTGCGTACACAACGCCCGATTCACCAAAGAGTTTGATAAGAAACGCCGTCGCAATGGCGGACGCCAAAATATTGACAAGGTTATTTCCAAGCAATAAAGCTCCAATCAAGCGATCCGAATTATCCGTGAGGCGATTCACAACGCCCGCGCGTTTATTCCCTTCCTTTTCCATCGCATGCATGCGTGCCTTTGAAACAGCCGTCAGTGCCGTTTCCGATCCAGAAAAAAAACCTGACAAGCAAATCAATATGAGGATTGCCAATAACGGCCCCCAAAATTCCCACTCAATTGATGTTAATAGTTCAATCATTTTTTAAATCCTCTAACCTTAAAAACTGTAACGCTTCATCCAATATAACCTGAGCCGCAAGCGCGTCTTTAAATTCTTTTCGTTTTATCCGTGTCATTTTTTTATTGTTATCCAGAAATTTATCCACAGCTTGTGTGGATAACCGTTCGTCATAAAAGAACACGGTCAATTTCGGCCATGTTTCTTCGATCAACATCACGAAATCTTTGACGGCCTGACAACGCACGCCCTTTGAACCATCCATATTCAATGGATAACCGATAAGCATGGATTGAATTTCATAATTGTGAATGATTTTATCCAGCGTTTTTTTGTCATTTTTCCACTTTGTTCGATGAATCGTTTCAAGCGGAGTCACAATTGTTTGCTCTGCATTGGACAAGGCCAAACCAAAAGTTTTTGTTCCGTGATCGAACCCAAGAACGCGAGTGTGTTTTATCCATTTTTCAGGCTTGTTTTTCAAATGATACGCCATTACATTTAATGAAATATCTGAAATAACATTAAAAAACAACGAAAGAACGTATTTCATGTCTCTTACACGCGAAGATGTCAAAAAAGTTGCCGGATTATCAAAGCTCCGCATGACGGATGAACAGCTGGACACAATGGCACCAGAACTCAACAATATCCTTGGTTTCATCGAACAATTATCAGAGGTCGATACGGATAATGTTGAACCTTTGGCCAATGTTGCCCGTTCAACACTGCCTTTGCGCGCGGATGTCGTGAATGACGGCGAATGCGTTGATAAGGTTCTGGCCAACGCACCTGATTCCATCGAAGGCTATTTCGCCGTTCCAAAAGTTATTGAATAATCCAAACCGATTTGAACACACACAAAAGATAGATACAAACATCATGACAAAATTAACTGACCTCACAATCGCATCCGCCCTTGAGGGCTTAAAAAACAAAAATTTCAGCGCAACTGAACTTACTCAGGCTCATATTGACGCCGTTGAGAGCGCCCGCAGTTTAAACTGCTTCATTACGGAAACGCCCGAAATCGCGTTAGAGCAAGCCGCGCACTCCGATTCACGTTACGCCTCTGGCTCTGCACTTGCTTTAGATGGCGTTCCCATTGGAATGAAAGATTTATTTTGTACAAAAGGCACACAAACAACGGCCGCGTCAAAAATTCTTGAAAATTTCACGCCTCAATATGAATCAACCGTCTCAGGAAAATTATGGGATGCGGGATGTACCATGCTTGGGAAACTAAACCTCGACGAATTTGCAATGGGATCGGCAAACACGACTAGCCATTTTGGAAACGTAATTAACCCATGGAAGGATTCAACCAACCCTTCCGCTGACCTTGTCCCTGGTGGATCGTCTGGTGGATCGTCTGCTGCCGTTTCCGCTCGACTATGCCTTGGCGCCACAGGAACAGACACAGGGGGTTCAATTCGCCAACCTGCGGCCTTTACTGGAATTTGTGGTATCAAGCCAACATATGGACGCTGTTCACGGTGGGGCGTTGTGGCGTTTGCATCCTCTCTTGATCAACCGGGCGCTTTCGCCCGCACGACCGAAGATTGCGCCCTCCTCCTCAACACAATGTGTGGGCATGACGCAAAAGATTCAACATCCTCGAAACACGATGTTCCTGATTTCACAAAATCACTCACCATGTCCATGAAGGGCAAAAAAATCGGAATTCCAAAAGAATACCGCGTTGACAACATGCCTGCTGACATTGAAAAAGTTTGGGAAGATGGCATCACATGGCTCAAAGAACAAGGCGCGGAAATCGTCGATGTTTCCTTGCCCCATACAAAATACGCGCTGCCAACATATTACATTATTGCGCCTGCCGAATGTTCATCCAACCTTGCCCGTTATGACGGTATTCGTTACGGTTTGCGTGAAACGGGGGATGATCTCAAAGACCTTTATGAACTCACTCGCGCCGAAGGATTTGGCGAAGAAGTAAAACGCCGTATTATGATTGGAACCTATGTTCTCTCCGCCGGATATTACGATGCTTATTACATCAAAGCGCAAAAAGTACGACGCTTAATTACCCAAGATTTCGAGCAGGCCTTTGAGAAAGTTGACGCGTTATTAACGCCGACCGCCCCATCATCGGCCTTTGCCATTGGTGAAARCGAAGACGATCCCATCACAATGTATCTGAACGATGTGTTTACCGTTCCAACATCCCTTGCAGGCTTACCAGGAATGTCAGTCCCCGCAGGATTAGACAGCAAAGGCCTGCCTTTGGGATTACAAATCATCGGAAAAGCATGGGATGAAGAAACCGTCTTTGGCGTTGCAAGTGCGATTGAACGCGCCGCAAATTTTACGGCAAAGCCACACTTAATTCTTGATAAAGAAGTCGCATAATTTTATGAAGGCTGTCCTTTACATGATCATCGCGGCCGTTGCGTTTAGCGTCTGTCCGTTGCTCTATACTATTTCTATTGAGCATACAGATCCATTGACGCAATCATTATTCGTTCAAATCGCAATTGTTTTTGTTGCAGGAATTATCCTGACCTTGACACTTGGTTCACCGTCGAAATTGAAGTTGTCCTTATCCGAACTCTTTCATATGCCTGTAAAATCATGGCTTATTATTCTTGTTTCTGGTGTGACGGCCTATCTTGGGACTTTATTTTTTTTACTCTCTATCAATTTAATGTCTCCCGCTGGCGCCGCGATTATCATGGAAACATGGCCGATCCTTGCTATTTTCGTCGCTCCTCTTTTAATTGAAAAAAAATGGGTGAAATTTAGACTTCTTGATTTTGCATTGATCTTTTTAATGACCCTTGGCCTGATTATGATCAGCGCGGGTGAAACTGGCCTCTCTCTCAAACAATTTATGGCCTCTCCTCTTTTTCTTTTCGAGGGCAATTCATATGAAGAAATGTTTGGAATTTTATGCGCGTTCTTGTCTGCCTTTTGTTATGCATGGGCAGGGGTTAGCCGACCGCAATTTGTAAATGCCCTTCCTAAATCGTACCGTATCAAACATTTCCAAGGCATCGAGACATGGAAAGAATCCTTATTCGCATTTTGGATTACGGCATTYGCGGCTCTCCCTCTTGCTCTCATCACCAGCCTGATTTTTGGTCTCGACCTGACGCCCTTGGCCGATATCGCGACCATTTCATTAGGGCTTGGTTTTGCCTTAACGGCGATGGGGTGTTTTTACGCGCTATCCCTCACTGTGTCGAACACGTCCAGCAYTAATCTGATTTGGTATATCTCCCCTATTTTGGCGGCCCTTTGGCTTGCCCTATTTGGATATAGCGAAATCACAGAAATGCTCATCGCAGGTGGATTTTTGATCATTGTCGCAAACGTTGTTTTGATCGTCACCTCAACAAGGGGCAAGCAATCATGAACGCTATGATCGCCATTTTGATTGCGGCTATTTCATTTAGCTTTTATCCATTGCTGAACTCTATGGCCTTGGAAACGACGTCCCCTTTTCTGTTGGCGTTATTGATCCAAATCGTAACAATCATCACGGCGACAATCGCCCTGACGTTAAAAATAAAGGCGCCGCAAAACATTACAAAGGCGTTTATGGATTACAAAAAATTTCCCACAAGTATTTTTTTAATCCCTGTATTTTCAGGCATTGGCATTTATTTAGGGGGTTTATTTTTTATCTTTTCACTCTCTCTCATGTCAAAGGCCGGCGCATCACTCATCATGGAATCCTGGCCTGTTTTTGCGATTTTTTTGGCCTTTTTATTACCGAATAAAAGACGGAGCCCTATTCGTGCGATTGATATTATTTTGATCATCATAACGCTTATTGGCATGCTTATGATTACGGCCTCTGAAAAGAATATAAGCCTTAGTGAATTTATGAACGACCCTCTTTTTATTTTTAAAGAACAAGATTTTTACGGATATCTCGGARTTGTCATGGCCTTTTTGGCGGCATGGTGTTTTGCGACATCCGCGATCGCGCGATCATATTTCGCGGCCAGAATGCCCACAAGTTTTCGTATAAAATATTTCGGAAAAACAGAAACAATTACGGAATCAATTTTCACATATCTGCTCACCTATATTCTTGGTCTACCTTTGGCTGTTTTGTCATTTTTATTATTTGAAGACAGTATTCAAATTTCAACGGACACAGCCCTGCCCGTTGTTTTGATTGGCATTGTCTTTGTCATCACATCCAGCCTCTATAGCTATGCCATGTTGATCACGCGAAAAACAAACATCAATCTTATGTGGTATATCTCACCCATTTTGGCGGCCCTTTGGCTCGCGATTTTTGGATACAGCCAAATCACAGAGATGCTCATCGCAGGTGGATTTTTGATTGTCACGGCCAACGTCCTTTTGATTTTAACAGCAAAGAAAAGAGCAAACTCATGACAAACTCTTTCAAAACATCCGTTCAGGGTATGATCTTGGCGGCCTTTGGGTTTARCMTSWYWTMCRTYSGTKAYGYTKYCNATKAWMRKKMTNMSYRATGAAKWCRMTMMWMTCMANNAACYGCYWTNNNSMWCAGSGTTNSATCANNATGNMTCKGYTMTMYTTCCATCTCCCCCGAACTGGGAGGGTTAAAAAAGCCATTCCAATCAAAGAAAAAACACCTTCACATCCTTCGCGGATTAATGGGCGTGATGATCTTTTTCTTAATGGTGAATGGGTTTCAAAAACTAGGCTTAGCGATGTCATATACGCTTATATTTGCCGCGCCATTTATTGCGGCTCTCTTGTCCATTGTTACATTAAAGGAAACAATCGGCGCGCATAGATGGGTGTCCATCGCCCTTGGATTTCTTGGTGTCCTTGTTGTTCTAAGGCCTGGATCTATTCCCATTGAATGGGCGGCCGTTGGCGTTTTATGCGCCGCCATTTGTTTTGCATGTTCAACCATCATCACCCGAAAAATCGGAAATGATGAACCCACTTTCTCTTTTGCTCTTTACGGAAATCTTGTCGCCTTGGTAATTTTTGGTTTTTTCATGATCGTGAATAACGGTTTTGAAACCATGCCAACACTCCCCCAAATGACGTTTTTCATCAGCGTTTCTTTTTTTCACATTGGTGGCACTTTTTCAGTGACCAAGGCCTTTAAAGGCTATGAAACGGGACTTGTTGCCCCCTTCCACTATGTTCAACTGATTTGGGGTGTCTCTTTGGGATATATTTTATTCGGAGATACAATTGACCTATGGACAGCCATCGGTGGAGGAATTATTGTAAGCAGTGGAATTTATTTGATTTACCGAGAAAAAGTAAAAGATTCAGAATTAAACCGAGGAGTAACAGTACATGGCAACATTGATTAAAGGCGAGACAGGCAACTGGGAAACCGTCATTGGACTAGAAGTTCACGCACAAGTGACCGCCAATTCAAAACTATTTTCTGGTGCATCCGTTGAATTTGGCGCCGCGCCGAACACGCACGTATCCTTGGTTGATGCGGCGATGCCAGGCATGCTCCCTGTTCTTAACGAACATGTGGTTGAGCAAGGCGTAAAAACAGGTTTGGGATTAAAGGCTCAAATCAATAAATATTCCGTTTTCGCCCGTAAAAATTACTTTTATCCGGATTTGCCACAAGGGTATCAAATTTCACAATCCGACCACCCAATCGTTGGAACTGGGACAATTGAAATCGATTTACCAGATGGCACAACGACATCTATCGGCATTACACGCATGCATCTTGAACAAGATGCAGGAAAATCAGTTCACGACATGCACCCACAAAAATCATATGTGGATTTAAACCGTTCAGGTTCGGCATTGATGGAAATCGTATCCGAACCCGATATCCGAAGCGCGGATGAAGCCGCGGCGTACGTGAACAAAATCCGTATGATCCTGCGTTATCTTGGGACATGTGATGGAAACATGGACGAAGGATCCATGCGCGCCGATGTAAACATCTCTGTCCGTCACCCTGGCGCAGAATTAGGAACACGCGCCGAAATTAAAAATGTGAACTCGATCAAGGCGATGACTCAGGCGATTGCGTATGAAGTTTCACGTCAAATCGATTTAATCGAAGATGGCGGCGAGGTCGCCCAAGAAACACGCCTTTGGGATCCTGTTAAAATGGAAACGCGGTCTTTGCGTTCAAAGGAAGACGCGCATGATTACCGCTATTTCCCTGACCCTGACTTGTTACCGTTGGAATTGACTGATGAATTGATTGAACGGATCAAGGCCACGATCCCTGAACTTCCAGATGAGAAAAAACATCGTTTTATTAAAGAATTCTCCCTTTCAACCTATGACGCATCCGTTCTCATTGCGGAACAATCTCGCGCCGACTATTACGAAACGGTTGCTAAAAAAGGCGGCGATGCAAAACTATCCGCGAACTGGGTGATTAATGAACTCCTTGGATGGTTGAATAAAAATTCAGTCTCACTTGAAGATTCACCCGTCAGCGCCGAAAACCTTGGCGGCCTTGTCGCGCGTATCGTTGATAATACAATCAGCGGAAAAATCGCAAAGGATGTGTTCGCGGCCATGATGGCGGAAGGCAAAGACGCCGATACAATCATCGAAGAAAAAGGCCTGAAACAAGTCACAGACACGGGCGCGATTGAAACCATTATCGACGATGTGATCGCCGAGAACCCCGATAACGTCGCCGCGTATAGAGGCGGAAAAGACAAATTATTCGGATTTTTCGTTGGCCAAGTCATGAAAAAATCACAAGGCAAGGCGAACCCCGCCATGGTGAATGAATTATTAAARRWRRAGTKWKMRGWKWTAWRSTTRAYTKMYRRCSYYMWKRMTKYTMAWYYWYYCWWWAWMKGRWAMRTRRMMRARTRRMWRAMGGCGCTCCCCTGCTAAGGGAGTATACGTTAACGCGTATCGTGGGTTCGAATCCCATCCTCTCCGCCAATTGTATTTTTCACCTCATAATCGTTTAATATCAATAAGTTAACTATTATAAAGCTGCTTGAATCAGCTAATTTAAGTAAGACGGCATATTATTCATTATTGAAGAATGATTCCGTTCACGGAGCATTTAAAGGAACGGTTCAGGTAGATGCTGCAAATTCTGCAATCATTATCAACGGACAGGTTGTGAAAATGATTTGCGCTAAAAATCCAGAAGACATTGATTACACAGAATTTGGCATCAACAATGCTCTAATTATTGATAATACGGGTGCTTTTACTACGAAAGAGGCAT
>NVSI01000060.1 GCA_002401195.1 Alphaproteobacteria bacterium | reverse complement strand
CATGCCGCGATTTGGCAAATAGTGGTCAAAAACAAAGATCCGCTGTTTGTTATGAATCTGCATCGCGCCGCATGGCACAATGCCGCAAAGATGGCTCAGATCAAGATTTACCACCATTGACAAAATGATGCACATCACCATCATATTAGTATGATTTATTCGCATAAAATGCTTCGTGTTTCTATTGGAAATCCGTTCGAAGACCCGCATCTTTTGATTGAATTGGAAAAATTTCAACGCAAAGAACACCGTGTTCCATTTTATCAAAGAGATATTGAAATATTCAAACATCCTTTTTCAGTTGAAGACGAAGTGTTTTATCGAGAATTTATATTTTATAGTTATATCTCTGCAGTGAATACAGCTGGATATAATAAAGGTTATACACTGTTTCAAACGATTTTTTTCCAAGAAGGTAAAAGTGGGAAATATATCTTTATGGACGATGTAAAAAAACAAGATAATGATTCACGTGAACGACTAGATGCAATTCCGATGCCATCACTCGATTTTCAAACCCTTACAAATGATGCCGATTTTGAACCACGCCTTGCGCGTGCCTTCGCCAAATATTTACCAATGATTGAAACATGACAGATAACAAATAAATGAATCTCCTGACCACCAAAGGTCAATCAGAGTTTCTTGAAAAAATTAAATATCCATCTTTGGATTATGACGAACTCAAATAAAACGATAAATTCATGGCTCGCATAGGGCAAATCACGCTCAAGCATCTTTTCGACACCCCGATGATTTTTGAAAAATAAAACCCTACCCGTTAAATCCACCTGATTGGCGGATTGGGTTGCGTCTTTTTTTAATCACGGGTTCTTTTTTTAAAATTTCTTCTGTGATTGTTTCTTCATTTTTATCACTTTGCAAAATCGGAACGGGCATCCCTGATCTGATTTTAACCGCCTCGCGGATTTTCTGCCAATCAAGGCGTTCTTTATGATCCCCTGCCGCGTTTTTTAAATCTTTGAACAATGTTCCGGGAACGCGGTATTCTTTGATCGTTCCGATATCTTCATAAGAATCCGCCAACTCATCCTCGGCGTGCGCCTCGAGATACAGCAKCTCATCWATCCAGGCGAGCTTAATCGGTTGTTTCACAACATTGACCTTTGTGCCCACGGGTACGCCTTCAAACACTTTCACAATGTCCTCTGGATACATACGAATACACCCCGATGAAACGCGGCGGCCAACCCCAAGAGGTTTATGCGTTCCGTGGATTAAATATTGTGGCCACCCAAGATAAAGCGCATGCGTACCAAGTGGATTATCGTCCCCCGGCGGAACAACTGCGGGCAATAATGGGTCGGCCTCGCGCATACGCGGCGTTGGGCGCCATGATGGGCCATCTTTTTTACGAACGACCTTCGTTAGACCCGATGGCGTATTCAATCCATCACGGCCAATGCCAAGCGGATGTGTCGTTGGATTATCAGGATCCTTTACAAAATTATACATCCGCATTTCAGCCAAATTAATAACCAAACCTTCGCGCGGAGCATCAGGCAATAAATGTCTTTTGGGCAATATAATTTTTTTACCTGCACCAGGAAGCCACGCATCAACACCAGGGTTGGCGGCGATCATTTCGACATAGCCCAAATTATGCGTTCGACCAAGTTCAAGGAGAGTATCTTCGAATTTTGCTTTTATCGTTTCAACATCACCAATATAAGATTTTGGCTGAACGTCGATTTCGATTTCAGGTTCAAATTCAGTTTCGGTATCTTTGGCCGCACTCTCCACAGATTTTAAAGCGTCGTCAACGACAACCGCTTCCTCTTCCACCTCTGGTACATCAGGTTTGATGGATGGTTCGGGAATTGCGGCGATCGCTTCTATCTCTTCTTCTTCGAATTCTTGGGCAATATTGGGTTTGGTTACAATCGCACCGCGTAAATGTTCGCCCGAATTTTCGCGCGGAATTTCCGAAGCAAAAACGGGCGTGGAGAACACCAATACCATAAAGAAAAATAATCTCATGAATGATTTATATCCTGAAAACCATGGCGGAATAAAGGCTTAAACACATTTAAGCATCGAAATAAAAAATCCGTCCATATCACCATGGGATGGCAAAAGGCGAATATCGCCATTTGAATCGCGCCATTCAGGATGATTTTCAATCGACACGCGTTCGAAATTTTTATTTTGTTCAAGAAAGCGCGCGATTTGATATTCCCCTTCAACTTTTTGAAGTGAACATGTGCAATATAATAAAATTCCGTCCTTTTTAACCCATTTTTTCGCACGGTTCAGCAAATCATACTGAACGGCCGCCAGAGATTTTATATCCTTTGGTGTCCGAATATAGGGCAAATCAGGATGACGGCGAATGGTTCCGCTTGCCGAACATGGTGCGTCCAACACAACAATGTCGGCTTGGACATCTGGTGTCCATTTCAAAAGGTCTGCGCACACCAAATCAACCTGATCACTTAACCCCGTTCGTTCCAAATTTTCGGTCGTGCGCCTGATGCGGCGTTCCGATATATCGACCGACACGACATGCGCGCCCTTGGAGGCCAGCTGCATTGTTTTTCCACCAGGGGCAGAACATAAATCAAAAACAGTTTTACCCTTTAAATCCCCTAATAACGAGACTGGCATCTGAGACGCAAAATCCTGAACCCAGCAATCATCCGTCAAGGATAATGCCTCTTGTTTTTCCCAAGACCCATCTTTGTACGTCACACCAATTGGTGCCTCAATCAAGCTGGACTTCGATATGTTTTTGGCAATTTCCGTTCCGTMRKCYTYSGMYMAWRYATMGWRTRAMMWTTTCSCCWTGGNNMAGNKYCWSWTRWKSKGANWAYSKWSKCGWKWRAWSMGWYGYRRAATTGCATTCACAAAAGATTTTTGTTTTTTAAGGCCTGATTGGTCCGCCAATTTAACGGAGGTATCAATCGCCGCATAATCATCCACACTCATCAAAAATAATTGCGCGGCGCCCATCAATAAAATTGTATTCAATCCAATGGGGGACACATCGCGCTTTCGCCGCGCCGCCGAATTAATCAAGCGTTGAAGCGAAGGTTTATGGCGCAAAATAAACCCACATAATGCATGTGCAAAACCGCGATCTTGCGCGCTCAACTCATATTTAATCGCAAATTTTTCCAAAGATTGGTCAAGGGGCTTTCGCCCTTCAAAAACCGCGTTTAACGCGTTCATCGCCGCAAAGCGTGCCTGTAAATTATCTGTCATGTGGATGGTTGTAACACATATAAGAATTTAACAAAGATTTCGTTTTTGCCTATTTCTCAATTTAACAACCATAGAGCCCGTCAAAAGTGGTTTCACATACGCAGGTTTCCCGCCTTCAAGATCAAGTTCAATGCCTGAATCTTCCAAGACATGCCCATATTCCATACGATTTTCAAGTAATTTTAGGCCGTTTAATTGCAACCCTTTTGGAACGATCATTTGATCCTGATGAAGGCCCTTATATAATTCATAGATCACGATAGATCCATCATCAAGCTTCCCCCAATWCACATCATCAAAATTCTTTATTTTTTGAAGTTTCGTTTCGTTATAATGTTCGTGGATTTCCGTTGGAACCAATCGTCCTTCACGAATTAAGTGCGCCGCGGCCTGTTTTTCATCATTTTCCCAATAATCACCCAGTCCAAAGTCGCCCATACCTTCATAATGCAACCATTGTAAACGGAGGCCTGAAACGGTTTTACCGTTCATTTCAACGATTCTGCGGATGGCTGGTTTCATCGCGCCTGGGTTATATTGTTCTTTCGTTTTTTGAAGAATGCTATCGATTGCATTTTGATTATTGAAATGTTCTTTCATTTTTTAGTCCCTTGTCATTTAATCCCATTTTTAAATATATACATAAGATACATTCTAGCAAGTTTAAATTTTCATACATCCATCGCACGTAATCGACGAACGCGCTCTTTTGTTTTGGGGTGAGTGGAAAACAATCCGTCAATGGCATGAACATGCAGCGGATTAATAATGAACATATGCGCCGTCGTGGGGTTACGCTCTGCCGCGTGGTTATCAATCACCGCCGCCTTCATCGCAATTTTTTCCAAAGCGGATGCAAGCCATTCAGGTTTACCGCATATTTCCGCGCCCACTCTATCGGCTTCGAATTCTCGGGATCTTGAAATCGCCATTTGTACAATTGACGCGGCCAAGGGCGCCAAAATCATCACGGCTATCGTCGCGATAAGACCCATACGGTTGTCGCGCCCTCTCATAAACATGGCCCAATTTGCAATCATCGAAATCGCACCCGCGATCGAGGCCGTCATCGTCATGATCAATGTATCGCGGTTTTTTATATGCGCCAATTCATGCGCCATCACGCCCGCGACTTCTCCGCTATCCAAACGACGAAGCAACCCCGTCGTTGCCGCAACGGCCGCGTTTTCAGGGTTGCGCCCCGTGGCAAACGCGTTGGGTTGATCATTTTCAATGATGTATAGTTTTGGCATCGGGAGGTCGGCATTATCCGCCAATTGTTCAACCATATTATAAAAATCAGGAACGGTGGATTGATCCACTTGCTTTGCCTTGTAATAGCGTAAAACCATTGTATCGGATTTCCACCACCCAAACAGATTCATCGCCGTTGCCATGACAAAGGCAATAATAATGCCCGCGCCACCGCCAAGTAAGGCGCCGATCCCCATAAACAAGGCCGTCATCGCAGCCATCAAAACACATGTCTTTAAATATCCCATGGGAATATTCCTTTATGATTGTTTGTCTTTTATCTCATTTTCCAAGTCATGAGCATAATCAATCAAAATGGTATAAATGTGGCGCGCAACATCGGGTGCAAAGTCATGTGCCTCACCCAAAGCCGCAACATGATCCAAAACCTCTTTGCATCGTGCCGTTTGAACGATCGTGATGTCTTTTTCGGTCTTTATACGACCAACCTCGCGCACCACCTGAAACCGCTCACCAAGCAAGCGCATAATTTCTTTATCAAGCGTGTCTATACGCTGTCTTTGGTCGTCAAACATGATGCTTTACTTCTTTGCTGATTTCTTTTTCTTTACATCAACATAATCAACCACAACCCGGTAATGAGGGTCCTCAATCTGATTGATTTCAACCATGTCTTTGGCCTTTTCCAATAACAAGGCGCAATCTTCGCTCAAATGAACAAAGTGCAATATTTTGCCCGCTTCGCTGTATCTGACGGCCAAGGCGTCAATCGCTTGTAATGCAGAATGATCCCACACACGGGCGTTTCTGAAATCAATGACGATATCGTCTTCTTTTTCATTTTTAGGGTCGAACAAATCTTTAAACCCTGCGATTGAACCAAAAAATAACGGGCCGTGAAGATTGTAAACCTTCTGACCTTTTTTATCGGCATATCCCTCGCTGACCCAAATATGGTGCGCTGATTTCCACGCATAAACCAGCGCCGATACAATCACACCAATGATCACAGCCAAGGCCAAGTCATAGGCCACAGTGACGCCTGTCACCAACAAAATAACGAACGCATCTTCGATTGGAATTTTGCGCATAATACGAAGGGATGTCCACGCAAATGTCGCAATCACAACCATAAACATCAACCCAGTGAGCGCCGCCAAAGGAATCATTTCGATCCATGTTGAGGCAAACAGGATGAAGCAGAGCAAAGCAAGCGCCGCCGTGATACCAGACAAACGCCCCCGTCCGCCCGATTCAATATTAATCATGGATTGCCCAATCATCGCACAACCACCCATCGCGCCGAAAAAGCCACATGTTACATTGGCCACGCCTTGCCCGACACATTCCTGAGCCGTCCGCCCCCGTGTCTCCGTGATCTCATCAATCAATGTGAGCGTCAAAAGGCTTTCGATCAAGCCAATGGCCGCCAATGTAATCGACACTGGTAAAATAATCATCAATGTTTCCATCGTGAATGGCACCATCGGAATATGAAATTCAGGAAGGCCACCTTCGACGCTTGCCAAATCGCCAACCGTTTGAGTATCCAAACCAAGGCCAACAACCAAACCAGAAACAGCCAAGATCGACACCAAAGCCGCCGGCATCATTTTTCCTATTTTTGGAATTTTTGGAAAGATCCAAATGATCGCCATGGTTAAGGCCGTAAGCCCCGCCATTAATGTCAGCGCGTCGCCTTGCATCCATCCGCCATTAAACAACACGTCTATTGCGCTGTGCGAGCCACCTTCGACAGCGTCTGTTTCAATTGTTTTATCCTTGAATTGTCCCAATTGAGCCAAACCAATCACAATGGCCAAGCCATTCACGAAACCCAGCATCACTGGATACGGAACAAGTCGAATAAATTTCCCCAAATGAAAGACACCGGCCAAAATTTGAATGCACCCCGCAATCAAAACGGCCGCGAATAAATATTCAGGACCATAGGCAAGGACAAGCCCAACCATCACAACCGCCATCGCGCCCGTGGCACCGGAAATCATTCCACTTCGCCCACCAAAAACGGCCGTAATAATACCGACAATAAACGCCGCATATAACCCAACCAACGGATCAAGATACGCAACAAAGGCAAAGGCAATCGCCTCGGGCACCAAGGCCAACGCAACCGTTAGACCCGATAAAATATCCGCGCGGGGATTATCAGTCAGATTAAATTTTGGAATAAGGCGAAGCATGGGACATAAACTTTCATTAAAAATAATTTAGATGCGTTTTTAATAAATGAATCGCGATCATAGATCAATCTCATACCGTCATTGCGAGCGAAACGCGGCAACACACGGACAACAAACACTGATCTTGGATTGTCACATCGCCGTTGGTTTCTCGCAATGACGTGAAATAAAAACTTGCTTATTTTTATCCGATTATGGTTCAATGATTACATGACATTTGAACTCTTTACCTCTGCGATCCTTTTTTTATTGCTGTCCTCCTATGCGGGCAATGGCAATAAACACGCACGCCCATCAGGCGCACGCATCGCGGTTCGGTAATTTCAAACATACACCGACCAATTTTTACACCCCGGTCGGTTTCTTTTTTTCAAAAACAAATTCGACCTTTAAAATAAGAAAAAGAGAATAGACATGACCGATATCATCATAGAAACCGAGCGGCTTTACATTCGCCAAATCACACGTGAAGACTTGCCTGATATTCAAAAAATTAAAGAAGAAAACTGGGGCGAATTACAAAAATGGATGAGTTGGGCATCAAACGACCAAAAACCATTCAGCGCTCTCCTTAAAAATTTTGAAGATCAAGTTGTTCCTGATTTTGAAAAAGGTGCATTGCGCCTTGTTGCACAGCACAAAAAGACAGACGATCGTGTCATGTTCAGCGGACTTGATATCACAGACCAAACGGATGTTTATAGTACGGGATATTGGGGAAACCTCGCGTATTTAGGAAAAGGCTATGCAACGGAAGTGACAAAGGCTGTCTTAAAATACGCGTTTAATGTCAGAAATGCCAAAAAAATTACTATCGATTATTACGAAGGAAATATAGCCTCTAAACGTGTCATTGAAAAATGTGATTTTGTGTTCGTTGAAACTAAACCAAAGGCTCATCAGTCATTTGCAACGGGTGAATATATGGACGTTCATTGTTACTCCATTGATAACGCCAACCATCTTCACGATTTTAATGTAAAATGGGGCGATAAAAATTGAGCACAAAGCGCATTATATTCCTGATCAATCTTTATACATTTTGTGTGGGAACAGTTTTTGTTTTACCCATCCTTGTCCCCTATTATCAGGAAGAATTGGGATTAACGTTTCAAGATCTCATGATCGGTGAGGCCGTCTTTGCAAGCGTCATTATTGCCATGGAAATTCCAAGCGGTTGGCTGTCCGATGTATGGAATCGTAAATACACATTAATGGTCGGAAGTCTGTGTGCCGTCATTGGGTATATGGCATTGATGAACGCCGTTGGCTTTTGGTCCGCCCTTGTAAGCCAAGCCATATTAGGCATCGGCGTGGCGTTTAATTCAGGGACCGTTACATCCATTCTTTATGATTCTTTGGCCGAAAAAGGCAAAGAAGACTTGTATCAAAAATTAGAAGGGAAACGCCACGGAATCGGGTTATACGCCGTCGCTATCGGCGCCATATCGGGCGGACTTCTCTATCAAATAAATCCACGGCTTCCATTGTTTCTTGATATCATAACCTTGCTCCTCGCCGTCATTTGTATTTCCCTTTTGCAAGAACCCAAGCGGATCAAACGCCGCGCGCAACATCATCCCGTCAAAGACATGCTCATCACCATGAAATATGCGCTGTATGATCACAAAGAAATCGCAGGAATTATCATTGTTTCAACAATTTTATTCGCGACGACCAAAATGTTTATGTGGTCCCAGCAACCTTATATGCAGCTTGTCGATATCCCGACAAAATATTTTGGATACGTCATGGGGTTTGGATTTTTATTGGGCGGATTGATCGGACATTTTGGACACAAAGTAAAACATTCATTCAGCAACCGACACACGATTATGGCCTTAACATGTATTCCCATTCTATCGGCCATCTGTGCGGTTTTAATTCCTGTAAAATCATCGATTTTATTTCTTTTGATCTTGCCCGCCGTATGGGGGTATGGTTTTCCCTTTGTACAAAACGCCATTCAAAAACATGCCGATCCAACGCGTCGCGCGACCATATTATCCACGCTTGGGTTACTGATCAGTTTAGTCGCAATTCCAATGGGATTGATCATCGGGTATTTGGATGATGTTTTCTCAATACGCCACTCATTAGGGTATTTAGCCATACAGCTTTTGATTTTGTCATCTATTGGATTTTATATCTGGATACGGGCCAAAAAAACACGTTCTTAATTTTTGGATTCATCTTTGTTTTTTCGCGATGTGACGCGCTCTTGAACCATTGATTTTACGGCCGATACACTTGTTAAATGCGCGATTGTCCCCTCATTATTCGTAAGGTATGGAAC
>NVSI01000059.1 GCA_002401195.1 Alphaproteobacteria bacterium | reverse complement strand
AAACGGCATTTCGGCCATGGCCCACCGTGAGTGGACCGGTCGGATTGGCACTGACAAATTCAACCATCACCTTTTTGCCTTTACCAATGGTGGATTTGCCGAAATCTGTTCCTGCTGCATAAACACTGTGGAGAACATCCTGCCAGACCTTCTGCTTGAGGAAAATATTAACAAAACCAGGCCCTGCAATTTCAACAGACTTCACATCATGAATTGTTTCGATTCCTTCGGCTAAAATTTCTGCCAGAGCGCGCGGATTCATCCCCGCCTGTTTGGACAACACCATCGCGGCATTCGTCGCCAAATCACCATGGGATGGATCGCGCGGAGATTCCACCGTGACCTTGGTAACATCCACGGCGGCAGGTAATTTTCCATCGTTCGAAAGGTCGGCAATAACCGCCTTCACTTCTTTTTCAAATTCATTAAATAAGTTCATTTATTCGCCTCTTAAATCAAATAATCGTGCATGTTCAACCTTTGCATACCGATCGGTCATACCCGCAATATAATCACACACAACGCGCGCTTTTTCATTTTTATCTTTGCCTGCCGCCGTCACTTTATCCTGCCACTCATTCGGCATGCATTCTGGACGGTCCAAAAACACCCCGAACAAATCGCCAATAATTTTTTCGGCCTTATAGCGCATGCGGTTCACCGTATAATGCAAATACATACGATCAAACAAAAACGCACGAAGCTTTTTCAAATCTGCGAACATCGATGATGAAAACGCAACCATTTGATCCGACGCTCCGCGGATATCTTCGACCGTTTTAATATCGTGAATACGAATACGATTTCGTGTTTCCGCCAACACATCCGCGACCATTTCACCAATCATTGTGCGGATCACTTCTGAATTTAAACGCGACCCCGACAAGGCAGGATATTTCTTTTGCACCTGTTCAACCGAGCGCGCCATCAACGGCACATCCGCCGCAATATCGTCCAATGTAAACAGGTTCGCCGACAAACCGTCTTCGACATCATGGTTATTATAGGCAACATCATCCGAAACCGCCGCAATTTGAGCCTCCAAAGACGCATAAGTTTTCAACCGTAAATCCGTTTGTTTTTGCAGGCGTTCCAACGTATATGGCATCTTCCGCGTCGAAACAGGACCGTTATGTTTCACGATCCCTTCCAATGTTTCCCATGTCAGGTTCAAACCATCCCACGATGGGTATTTTTCTTCGGTCAAAGTCACAACGCGCAACGATTGGTCGTTATGTTCGAATCCGCCGAATTTTTTCATGGCCTCAACCAAGATATCTTCACCCGTATGAGCAAAGGGTGGATGCCCCAAATCATGAGCCAGTGCGATCACTTCGGTTAAATCTTCATTCACGAACAAGGCGCGCGCCAATGTCCGTGCGACCTGTGCCACCTCTAACGTATGGGTCAACCGCGTGCGATAATTATCACCATGCGAATACACAAAAACCTGCGTTTTATATTTCAAACGACGAAAGGCCGAGGCATGAATAACGCGATCACGATCACGTTGAAAACAAGTGCGCGTATCGCTTTCTGGTTCATTAAACACGCGCCCAACGGATTGATCGGCACGGCATGCATAGGACGCCAAAGGCACGGCGCAGTAATTATAAGATGGATTTTGGTTGCTCATCCCTTATGTTTAAAGGGAATCGCAACGTGTTTCAACCGATTCATAGGCCTTATCCTTAGGCATCGAACACTATTGTCACCACCGCAAAAATACAGGCGTAAAACACAAAAAATGTGAATGCTTCACGTGGTGTACGCGTGCGTTTAAAATTAAAAAAATCTTTTAACATGGCAGTCCTCCTTTGGGCTAAACACTAGTCATAGCAAGGGAGAGCGCCATATAGCAAGAAAAATTATGATAAATCTAACACGGCAAAGAACTTTGAAGGAACGTTTGTCTCTCTCGTGCCGCTTTTTGTGCACTCACAAGGTCGCTCGCAGATTTTCGAATGGCGGAATAATTCCCTAAACCTGCCTCCGTCAAATCTTTCTTATAAGACAGAAAATATTCGAACTTTCCATCGCGAGCCTCAATATCCGCACACACGATCATCATCGCTGGGTTCTCTGGATTCGCGGCTTGAATCGCATCGGCAAACTGCATTTCTTGAGGGAGACGGCTTGCCGTCGGATTGGGCTTATAGACTGTTTGAATGACTTTCCTTCGTGGCGGGAGATCCCTCGACTCAGATTTGTTCGACTCCACATTAAAAATATTGACCAGTCTTTGTTTTTGTAAATGTAACATCTTTTAATCCCTTGTTTTCTTTCTTTTTTCATTGCCTTTCATTCCGAAGAGATCATTCGCACATTGCGCAAAACAAAAGCCCCGAAAATCGGGGCTTGTTTAAAATAACTTGGTTTAATTAACGCATATTATTTTCATCAGCCCCTTTCGGTAAACTGCCAAAAATAAAAAAATGTGTATGCGCCTTGTTGAGCCATGAAACAATGCTAACGCATTTTGATTTATAAAATCAACAAAAAACTTATGGGAATTTTAACTTGCGCAAACACATTGACATAACCTACAATTTATTATAAAGTGATCCAAATTTAAAAAAAGGCGCGCGCGGTGCGTCATTTTTGCAAACAGGGATAGACTTGATGAACACACCATGACGGCCGTTTATAAAAAAATCAAAAAACAAAATGGGGAGCGGTTCGCGCGCGCGTTGCGCGATCATCATAATGGGATCTTAGAAATCCCTAATATCGCGGATATTGTCCGCCATGCGGGGCGGGATGGGGAAACCCTGTTGCCTTATTTAATGAGCGTCCTCACCGCAAGGGAAGACGCTCTTGCGGCCGAATCTGCCGCGCCTCAAGACCCATTTACATTGTTGGATCAGGCCGGATATGATGCGTTTCACGCCGAAACATTGGACCTACAAAACAGCATCAAACCCCATTTTAAATCAGGCGAACTTTTATGCACGTTTAATGACGCGGCGCGCTATAAAAATTATCACATGGTGCATGCGGTTAAAAAGAATGTCGATGCAGTTAAGCGCCACGATTTTAAAGGGAAAGAGGACCGCCAAGACGCGTATGGGACATCCGTGATTTCCATTCAAATGCGTAAAARCGGCGGATTTATCAGCATTAAAAACCGCTATAATCATGCAGTTCCCCATTGTGACAATACGTTCAACAGCAACCCTGACGCCATTATCGATGGGCTTTCCGATGCCTTAAAACATCATTTTAATGTTGAATTTACGGCCCACAAATCACCGGTGCCCAATGATTGCGTATTGATGGGCAAACAGATTTTCAAATATGACCGAGAACGCGGTAATATCTATTTCCGCGACGGCGCGTGGGCCGTGGATGGCGCGGTCCACACGGTTAATAAAGGCGGTGGCGATGCGATGTTTGATGGGTTTATATTTTGCAATCAATCAAAAACCCTCAAGAAAATCCATGACAATTATAAGGATAGTTTTGATGAGAATTTTAATCGATATTACGGTGGAGACCCCGCTCTCCATATTAAAAATGGCGATCTTTATTTAGAGGATGAATGTTTAATCACGGCGACACAATCACGCATTAAAACCGTGAATTTACCGCGTTTTATARAGRTCAGCGATGACTGTTTGCGCCACGCGGATGCCMTRACACATGTCACTATGRAYRMYCTYAMAWCCATGGGGAATAATTGCTTTCGCAACGCYRARGCCTTAACRCATRTCRCTATGAACRSCCTKSAAAAMATGGGGAGTTACTGCTTTTGCAACGCTAAGGCCTTAACGCATGTCACTATGAACGCCCTGCAAACTATGGGAGATGACTGCTTTTTCCACGCCAATGCCATRACACATGTCACTATGAACGCCCTGCAAAMCATGGGGRRTKACTGCTTTCACAACGCCCATGCCTTAACACATGTCACTATGAACGCCCTGCAAAACATGGGGAGTTACTGCTTTCGCAACGCCGAAGCCTTAACGCATGTCGCTATGAACGCCCTGCAAAACATGGGGGATGGCTGCTTTTACCACGCCTACGCCATGACACATGTCGCTATGGATAATCTTAAAACCATGGGGGACGCTTGCTTTCGCAACGCCGATGCCATGACGCAGGTCACGATGAATGCCCTGCAAACCATGGGGAATGGGTGCTTTCGCAACGCCGAAGCCTTAACACATATCGCTATGAATGCCCTGCAAACCATGGGGAATGACTGCTTTCGCAACGCCTATGCCTTAACGCATGTCGCTATGAACGCCCTGCAAACCATGGCGGGGCACTGCTTTTACAACGCCGAAGCCTTAACACATGTCACTATGAACAGCCTTGAAAATATGGGAGAGATGTGCTTTTACAACGCCGAAGCCTTAACACATGTCGCTATGAACGCCCTGCAAACCATGGGGGATTACTGCTTTCGCAACGCCCAGGCTTTAACGCATGTCGCTATGAACGCCTTGAAAACCATGGGGGATTACTGCTTTTGCAACGCCAATGCCATGACACAGGTCACCATGAATGCCCTGAAAACCATGGGGAATGACTGCTTTGGCAACGCGGATGCCTTAACACAATTTATAGCGCCACAATTGGAATACATTCCACACTCTCTTGAAAAAGTGATTGTCAGGCCTGCCAAAACGCAAACGCCACAGAAAAAATTTGGTTAAAGCACGCTCCCTTTGCGAAGCGGTTCTTTAGATGACAAGTCGGCCGAAACGGTTTTTAATTTTAAATCATTAAATTTTATGAGCACGCCAATGTTGTATTCGCACCGCGGATAACCCAAACGCGCAGGCATTGCGCGCCCGTTGCGCATCCATTTGTATTGTCGCCGACGGTATAATCAACCTCGCATGGGGAAAATAACCCGTTCATTTTTTGCATTGATTCGCCAATAAATGGGTCTGATTTCGTTGATTGAATTTGGAAATAAACACCGTCGAATGTTTCACCAAGGGCGGTTTCTTCACCGTTAAAATAGGTCCACGGCTCCATCAAATTTGGCTGTGGAGGTAAAAATGTTGATAACGTCCCGCCAAATAATTTCCCGTACGCCGCGCCCGGGCAACGCAGTTCTTCAACCGTGCGGTTTGTGACATCAAATGCCGAATAGGCAGCATCCGAAGAATCAGGATTTAATGGGTACGGGTCATTATAATTCGACTCTGCAATCGCATCATGGCCTTGCGGGTATCGCAAAATACAATCTTGGATCGCGGATCGTACAACGCGGGCCTGCGAATTTAATTCCGCGGCCAATTTAAATGCATTTTGCGTGCGGGCGCCCTGCCCCCCTGAATTCATGAACGTGCTTGTCAACGCGGCAAGCAACGCAATCGCAATCAAAATATAAATGAGTGCGCCACCTTTTTCAGATCGCGCACCCATCAAAAAATTACAACAAAGTTTCATTTAAACTTTTATCCGATCCTAGCGTTCGTAAAGAGCGCTGTAAAAAACATAGTCGCCTGTCGCAGTATTTTGAAAACACCCAAAGGCTTTACCATGAAGGTCACCAGCATCGCCAGCAGTACCATCAAGATCAACATTTCCAACACCAGAAAAGTCATATGAATGAATTTGATCTTTCACGTAGCTTGCCGAAAGATCAACAGTGATCGGAATACCGCCAATTGAGGCTTCATCATTAATCTTCTGACACACAGATTGAGTAACACCAACCAAGAATGCCACTAATTCATTTCCTGAAATGCCCGCAGCACTTGAACCCAACCCTGTGATTTCAAAATCCATGTTAAACGCCCATGTCCCAGGGTTACCGTCATTCATGATATCCGCTGGTGTTTGTTGGTACACTGCACCACCGCCATCTGGATGAAACGCAGATAATCGGTCTGTAAAGCCAACAACCTCTGGGTCATTAAATTGTTGACGTTCAACGGCAACACCCTCAATAACCAAACGCATCACAGATATACGTAGCGATGCCGGATATTGCGTTAAGACCGCTGAATTAATCATGTTTGTTTCACGACCCGCGTCACCGCCCGAACGAGACGATTGCGTCACCGCATAGGACAATGCGGCAAATAAAGCCACCGCGATTAAGATCAGGAACAAAACGTTCCCTTTTTGTGTATATGTTGTTTTCATCATGTTTACTCCACTCCTTTTTAAAAAACTATTTTTGAACAGTTTACCTTCTTAATTTACCTTCAAGAAAAATCATCTTTGAACTTTTAAACGGTTCACTTTAAATTCACCTTTAAGAAAAACTCCCTTTTCGCATTCTCGACCAACGCATAATGATTGTAAAGCTAATCTCCACCCCTGTCCACCGTTGTACGCGTGATTAATAGCCTCACGAAATGCACCAAAGTAACGACCCGAGCTTGCCTGAACAGYTAACCCGTCTTTTCCTTTGGAAATGACGACATTTTTATACAAAGGATCCGTCCGTTCGATAAATATTTTAAGTTCTTCATCTGGCACCGCTGTCTTAACAAGGTTTGGCACAACAGGCTTCAAAGCCTCTGATTTCACCAATTCGGCGCGAATTTCGGCGACTTCTTTTGCAACCGTTGTCGCATAAACCACCGCAGCACCCGCAAACAACCAGACAATTCCCGCCGCGATCAGGATTCCGTACCCTGCGCGCATGGGCATTTCTTCCAATAATTTATTGAAATCATCCATCGCTTTTTGCGAAAAATATTTATTTAAACTGTTTAAATCAAAAGCCATTTCAACACCAGTATACCTTTATTTCTTTATAATGTATTAAACTTTAAGGCGAATTCCCCTAAAATTTTATCTACTTCCTCTAATACGCACGCGGCCATCCGCCTCTAACTTGTTTCCAACGGGCTTTGCACCCTTTAACACCCGATTCGATCCTGATGAAAAAGTTCGTGGAACCAACGCTTCCCATTCAACAATCCCACCTTCTTTCACCTCGTAACGAAGCAAAGTTCCTTCAATTTGTTGCAAATTATCCAACAATTCTTGAATTCTGAAGATATGTTTTATGCTGTCATTCTCAAGGCTTTCCGATGCGCTTCTAAGCAACTGCATCGCCGCGGCCTCTGTTTCCGTTTTTGTCTCGTCCAGTTGTGGCTGAATAAGGCTGGATGAGGCCAACATTAAAAGAATATATAACGTGGCCAAAGCCGCAGTAACCACACCACTAACAACCATCATTTTCCCAACCGCGCGGGTTAAAAGATCGATTTTCAGTTCTCTATTTGTCCAAGGGCAGATGTCTGCCATTTCAGAGTTCACGGTTACAAAATTCGCATCCATTGATTGAATTTTCGGTAAAATCGTCCGTGACGCGCCTAAAAACAACTGCATCCGCCCGCTTTCCTTATCCCATCGCAAGGCCGCCGCATGGCCGTCCTCTTCAAACAAATAAACTGTTTCTTTGTCCCAGTGTTCGCCATTCCCAGGAAGGGCCGCGACCAATGGGCACCAGCTATCGGGATTGGATGCCAAGGCCGATGACGGCGTTGCAATATACCAACATTTTCCACCTTCGATTGTATAACTAAAATGAACGCGTTCCGTACCACATGCCTGAACAGCCGCGTTCCAAACGCTTTCTTCTTCGCTTCCTGCGATATGCGGGATTGATCCCGCCACCAATTCACTGGGCAAAAAGGGATTATACAACTTACGCATCATTTTTGCGTCACCTGCAATCCGCTCGGCGGTTGTTGGCCTTACCCCTTTGGGCGCAGTTTTTGTCGCGCCTTCTTCTTTTTTCTTTTTCATTTCTTCAGCCATTTACAAGCCTCCTCCAAGCATATCGCCCATCATGCTGTCCATGCTCATATTCATCACGGACAAACCAAAAATCGCACTACCAAACGCAATAACAAGATAAACCCCGGTCAATAAGAACGCGAGCCAGACAATTAACGAGTGTTTCGTTTTCGATGCCTGAGATCTCATTTCCGAAATCGCATCCATAATAGTAGCAAGTTGCCCCAAATCGGACAAGCCCGCCAATTCCATTCTCTCATTCCGCGTTAACGGTTCTCTATCCAAGGCCTGCCCCAATGACACACCTCGCCGCAGATTTTCATGAGCCTTTTCCCAATAATTCGCAATATCAGGGACATTCGTTGATTCCGAGGCTTGCAATAACGCATCGCCAATCGGTACCTGCCCCCGTATCATCCGCGCACACACAGACATAGAATCCGCAAACCCAAGGTCACGAAGATACGCCCCAATCAAAGGGATAGAACGCACAAAGCGCGCCGTTGGCCAATCTTTTTTACCACGGTTATAAAAGAATGACAGAATACACCACACCATCATCGCCCCCATCGCAAGGGCCGTGAAAATCAAAACATCCCAAAGGAGTTCCAGGTTTCCAACAACGTAATTAAACTCTTCTAATTTTTCTGGGTCACTTGGTTTGTTATCCTCAAACCAATTCAAAACAAGGTCCTTTCCCCAAAATAAAGATTGCGTGATTGTAAACACATCAAACCCAAGCCAAGCCATTGTTCCGCCCATGGCTCTGGAATTTTTTCTCTTTTGCGTGATTGTTTCAATCGCGTGCGGAATACCATCGCGCAATTTGTTTGCTTTTTCACTTGCCGACAAAATCGCAATTGTCGATTGATCAAAAATCCGTAATGTTTTTAAGGCGTCAATAACACCAAGACCTTGTGACAAGGCCTCACGCGCGGGCGCCAGAATATTTTGACGCATTGGATTTTCTTCAATCTCGATCAATTTCCACAACGCAACCCCAGGGGATGTCGCGGATGAACGAAATAATATTCCACGAAGAAGCTGTATCTGCCACCAACTTGATCGCGCCAACAAACGCTCCAAAGGTGATCTTTCATATTCACGGATCGACAAAACATAGGCGCCGCGTTTTGTGACTTCGCGGCGAACATCCTCCATCGTTGGAAGATAAAAAGCCTCTTTCATCTTTTTAGGACCAGAAGTCGTCTCATAAGCAATCTCAGCAAGCCATTGCTTCATAACAACTTACCCTTCTTCAACGTGAAGAATTGCAACGCGC
>NVSI01000058.1 GCA_002401195.1 Alphaproteobacteria bacterium | reverse complement strand
AAGGCCCGCGGCAATATTCATCGCAACTGTCGATTTGCCAACGCCGCCCTTACCACTGGCGACCGCTATAATTCTTTTTGCATCGATTTTTATTTTATTTGTGTTGGCCTTTTTCGATGGCTCGCCTCCCTCGCGCTCCGCCGTCAAAATAATTTGTACGGACATGACGCCTTTTACAGACTGAATCGCCTGCTCCGCCGCAATTTCCACCTCTTCTGGTTTACCATCCAAAACGGTTAAAACTGCCTGAACTTTGCCATCTTTGATAGATAAAGTATCAACCGCAATACCGCGCACGGATGTGAGCGCCGATTTAATGTGGGTTTCGAGAGGTTTGCGGTTGCCAAACATGACCACATGTATATTTTAGAGACACTCAATTGACAAGAGGCGAAAAGAAAATGACATCAAAAGACAATAAACCAAAAAATCCATGGGGTTCAAACGCATCGGGTGAAAAACCAAAAGTCATCCAAGGCGGGCAGAGTGACCTCCCTGATCTTGATCAACTTTTTCAAAGGGCACGGAAAAGCTTTGGTGGCGGAAACGGCGGCGATGGAGGGAGTGAAGCAAAAACACTCTTCCTTGGCGCCCTGATCTTAATCGCCCTTTGGCTGGCCAGCGGTATTTACCGGGTCGAGCNATCCGAACACGCCGTGATACAACGTTTTGGAGAGTTGAGCCGTACGCAGGTTGAACCTGGTATCGGATACCACATTCCATGGCCTGTTGAAAAAATGGCCGCAGTTAATGTTACAGAAGACCGCCGCCTTGAAATCGGATTTAGCGGCGCGGGACGTGGAAAACGAGACGTTCCCCAAGAATCTTTGATGCTCACATCTGATGCGAATATCGTTGATATTGACGTTGTTGTGTTGTGGAATATCTCCAGCGCGGAAGATTTTATCTTTAATATCAAACACCAAGAAGGCACAATCAAACGCGTTGCCGAAAGTGCAATCCGCGAAGTTGTCGGTCAAACGAAGTTGCAGCCCATCATTACAACAGGCCGCGAAGATGTCAGTAAACGTGCAAAAGACCTGACGCAAAAAACGCTCGACACCTATGGCGCGGGGATTGCGATTAAGCAAATCTTGATCCAAGACGCGACCGTTCATCCCAATGTGATGGAGGCCTTTGACGATGTTGTGGCCGCAGGGCAAGATGCGGAACGCTTCCAAAACGAAGCCAACATTTATAAAAATGACATTTTGCCAAAGGCACGCGGTGAAGCGATCAGAATGCTTCAACAGGCACAAGGGTATAAAGAATCCCGTATTGCTCGCGCTCAGGGTGACGCCTCTCGTTTTGATAAATTATACAGCGCGTATAAAAGTGGAAAAGACGTAACCCGTGAACGGATTTACATTGAAACGATGGAAATCGTCATGAAAAACGCCGACAAAACCATCATTGACCAAGAAAATGGCGCGCCAGGCATTTTGCCTTACCTTCCATTGAATAAGAAATAAGGGGATACAATCCATGAACTCACAAAAAATACCGACATTTGCTTTTATCCTTGGGGGGATCGCGATCCTCATCAACCTTTGTGTTTTTACCGTTGATGAACGTAAAAGCGCGATTGTCCTTCAATTCGGACAACCAAAACAAGTGTATCAAGACGCTGGGTTAAAATTCAAATTACCTTGGCCTATTCAAGAAGTCACTTTTTTCGATGGTCGTATATTAGAAGTCGATCCAGCGCCAGAACGCGTCAATATTTCCTCTGACAGCAATAGCCCTCTTTTGAAAAATGGCGATGTCGACCCAAAAATTATTGAGCAAGTGAGCGGAGAGCCGATCATCGTTGATACATTCGCGCGTTACCGTATTTCGGATCCTTTACTGTTCCTTCAACGCCTTCGCACGGAACGCATGGCCCGTCGCCAGATCGAGAATGTGATGGATTCCGCAACACGTGACACACTTGGTAATGCGACATTGCGCGAGATTTTGTCTCCTGCCCGCGCGCGCCTCATGAATACCATTCGTGACCGCGTGAATGCGGAAATGAAACCCCGCGGTGTTGAAATTGTCGATATCCGTATTGTTCGCGCTGACCTTACTGAACGCCTGCAATCCTCAACCGTTAATCGGATGATTACAGAACGAAAAGAAGCCGCGACACAAACGCGCGCAAAGGGACAAGAAAAAGCCCTTGAAATTCGTTCAACAGCCGAGAAAAAACGTCAAATTTTAATTGCTCAAGCCCAGAAATCTTCACAGATCACAAAAGGTGAAGGCGACGAAGAAGCGACAAGAATTTATGCTAAGGCCTATAATAAAGACGCAGAATTTTACGCCTTTGTTCGATCAATGGAGGCCTATAAAAATACGCTTTCTGATAAAGATACGAAATTTGTATTGTCACCTGACAACGCGTTTTTAAGATATCTTGGTAAGAAAAAATAGGACGTAACAATGTTTAAGCCGTCATCAAAAGTCATTCAATACGTATCCGTTTTTGCATTATCGATTGCCGTTAAAATCGCAATCGTGATGGCGGTCGTAACCCCCATGAATGCCGCGGCACAAACAACCCCGTCCAGCTTTGCCGACCTTGCGGAAAAATTGCTTCCAACGGTTGTGAATATTTCCTCCATTCAAAACGCGGAAGAACAAAGCCCCTCCAAACAAAACCCATTCGGCGGACAACCAAGTTTCCCAGGCCTGCCTGAAAACCATCCGTTTAATGACATGTTCAATGATTTTTTTGAACAACAGGCTCCCACGCCACAACCACAAAATCAAATGCCCGCCTCTGCGATGGGATCTGGATTTATCATCGATAAGGGTAAAGGCCTGATCATCACAAACAACCACGTCATCAAAGACGCCGATGAAATTAAAGTCACACTTCATAATGATACAATTTTATCAGCAACCCTTGTCGGCAGTGATAAAAAAACAGACATCGCTGTTTTAAAAGTTGATTTTACAGGGCAAAATGTCACTGAAACATCCTTTGGAGACAGCGATATAATGCGCGTTGGTGACTGGATCGTTGCCATCGGAAACCCGTTTGGCCTTGGTGGAACGGTCACTGCCGGGATTATTTCCGCACGCGCCCGTGACATTCAATCTGGCCCTTATGATGATTACATCCAAACGGACGCATCCATTAACCACGGGAACAGTGGCGGCCCGATGTTTAATTTAAATGGCGAAGTCATCGGAATTAACACGGCGATTTTTTCTCCCACTGGTGGATCTGTTGGAATTGGATTTGCCATTCCATCGGCCTTGGCCAAACCCGTGATCAATCAATTGGTTGATTTTGGGCGCACACGTCGTGGGTGGCTTGGCGTTCGTATCCAAACGGTTACCGAAGACATCGCAAGCAGCCTCGGGCTCACAAAACCCGCTGGCGCATTGGTTGCGGATGTCACAAAAACGGGCCCCGCCGAAGCCGCAAAAATACAAGCCGGCGATGTCATCTTGGCCTTTGACAACAAACCTGTGCGCGAGATGCGTAACCTTCCACGCATTGTCGCGGAGACAAATATCAATACGGCCGTCCCTGTCATTTTGTGGCGCAACGGCAAGCGCGTTTCTGTTTCTGTGACCATTGGAGAATTGGAAAAAGCCGAAGATAGCGGAATATTATCGGCCTCTGCAAACGACACAATCAATGAAGAAGAGGACGAGGATAAAGGCGAACTGATTGGAAAACTTGGCCTGACTGTTATGCCATTAAACGATGCCTTGCGTGATGAATACGCACTTTCCGCCGACATGAACGGCCTCATCATCACTGACATCGATTCAAACAGTGATGCCGCAAAARAAGGGATTACAACAGGCGATGTTATTACAGACATTAATCAAAAATCGGTAACGTCCCCTGACGATCTTAAAAAAGAAATCAAAGCCTCTCTTTTATCGGGACGAAACGCAGTCCTTCTTTTGATCAATAGCCAAGACAATATTCAATTTGTTGCTGTGAAGTTGGAACACTCAAAAAAGGATAAATAGCGCGATGAGCCACCCCACCATACAGGTGATTGTTGGCCCCACTGCCAGCGGAAAATCCGCCTTTGCCTTGTCCAAAGCGCGCGACCTAAACGGTGTCATTATCAATTGCGATGCGATGCAATCCTATGACGCGCTTCACTGCCTTACTGCACAACCTGACGCGGATGAACAATCCAAAGCCCCACACAGACTTTATGGGTTTAACCACCCTGCCACGCATTATTCATCCGCCGCATGGCGCAATGACGCAATCCGCGAAATCGATACGGCGTTCGCCAATGGACAAACGCCCATTTTATGTGGCGGGACCGGATTTTATTTAAAATCTCTGATGGAGGGATTATCCCCCATGCCTGACACACCAAAAGAAATCCGCGAAAAAGGGATCTCCCTTCAATCCGAGATGGGAAACCCCGCATTCCACGAAGAATTAAAAAAACGTGATCCAGAAACATGTGCCAATATCGACCCCATGAATACCCAGCGGAATATCCGCGCATGGGAAGTTTTGGAACATACGGGGAAACCATTATCATATTGGCAATCCCTGCCCCTGACGCCACCGCCTGAGGGGTATGAATTTCATGTGACGGCCGTTCTCCCCCCGCGCGAAACACTCTATGATAAAATCAACACCCGCACGCATGCGATGCTTGACCTTGGAATTTTAGACGAAATTCGCGCGCTGGACACTCTTGTTCAAGCCGGAGAAGTGCCCGATGACGCATTAATCATAAAGGCGCATGGTTTTCGCCCCTTTCGTCGATATTTGAATGATGAATGGACATTGGAAGACGCCATCGAACACACCCAAACCGAAACTCGCCAATACGCGAAACGTCAAATGACATGGCTCCGCAATCAACTCTCGATAGACGAGACTCTCTGAACCCTATACCCTTCCAAGAATGAAAGATCACCCCATCAAAGGCATCTCCATGATGCTTGTTGCCGTGTTCCTTATCATGGTGATGAACATGTTTGCAAAATTAGTCAGTGACGACTTTACGCCTGCTGAAATTGTGTTTTGGCGCGGTTTTTTTGCTATGCCCATCATTATCGGGATCATTGCCTATCGAAAGGATTGGGCCCTTCTTAAAACGGCGCGTTTGAAAGGGCAAATCATACGCGGAGTCGGTGGTAGTTTTGGTATTTTATCTGTCTTTTGGGCGTATTCATTGATGCCGATGGCTGATGTCGTTGCCATTATGTTTACGGCAGGCCTCATGACGACCGCCCTATCCGCATTATGGCTTGGTGAAAAGGTTGGCGTTTATCGTTGGGGCGCGGTCGCCATTGGTTTTATAGGCGCAGTGATCGCAGCAAACCCCATGGATAGTAATTTTAATGTTGAAGGAACACTTGTTGCTTTGGCCGCGGCTTTTATCGGTGGCGCAGTCGTCAGCACAATGTTACGCAGTCTGGGAAAAACGGAACCCGCCATCACAACCGTATTTTACACACTTGTCATGAATTCCATTGTTTCCGCGCCCTTTTTGATCGTATCAGGAACACACATCCCAAGCATGAATGCCATTCCCATTCTTCTTGGCGTAGGAGTTGCAGGAGTCATCAGCCTTTTATTTAAAACTCAAGCCTTTCGATATGCCGAAGCATCATTGCTTAGCCCGATTCATTACACATCCATTATTTGGGGTGTTTTATTTGGATACTTTATTTGGGGAGACGTTCCCGCGATCAATGTTTTGATCGGCGCAACCATCATCATTACCGCGAATATCGTGATTATATGGCGCGAGAATAAAAAATCGAAATCTAAAACAGATTCACACCAAGAGGCGTAATCTGACCAACAGTTTGTTGTGTTTTTGCATCTTTCAAAAGATACGTATCCTTTTGATAAGACCGCGTCAAAAGTTCACAAATATTACTTTGATCCGTTGACGAAAGAGCATAGAAATTTGCCCCGACTTCCACAATCACAGTGCCCGTTTCTGTACGGTTCAGARCCCCTGATTTTTCATTATAAACGCGGGTAATAATCTCTGCCTTTTTCAAACGATCGACGAATTCTTGTGGTGACACACCCGTTACACTATCGAACATTGTCGGCGATTGTTTCGCAAGGGACGGCATTTGATTCTGATAATCCGTTACAGTTGGCCTATAATTTTGTCCCTGCCAATGCTCCTCTGGCCATTCTTTTAACCAAACAGGGCCAAGGAACGCGGGGTTCTTGTGATCAGTTGAAGTACAGGCCGTCACGGCCAAAACAGATGCCAGTAAAATAATATTTTTCATGGATACCAATTTATCACATAAAATTAAAAATACATTAATCAAATTTATGATATCCTATAAACATGGTTAATGCGATTAATACAGCCCTTGGTGGATTACAAACAGCCTCGCGCGGTGTTGCGAAAGCGGCGGAAAATATCGCCGACCCCGCCAAACAAGATCGTATTGTCGAAGACATCGTTGATATCAAAATTTCCGAGGCCGCGTACAAAGCCAACGCCGCCGTCATCCGCGTTACATCCGACATGCAAGACGAGCTTTTGAAAACTTTTGACAAAGAAGTTTAAATAATCGGTATCTATTCCGCTTTTCTCTTCACATTTTCACAAAAAAACCTTATTTCTAAACTATCTTAAGAACATTAAAGGAGCTTTTGAATCTTATGCGTATATTGTTATTTGTTTTATCCCTTGTCATTTTTCCGATGGTTGCCATGGCCGATATGAAGCCCGAGGCCATGCCTGGCGGTCGTTACACCCTTGATAAAACACATGCAAGTATCACTTGGAAAGTCAGCCATCTTGGCCTCTCCAATTACACAGCGCGYTTTACCGATTTTGACATTGACCTTCTTTTTAACGGACAAGACATTACATCAAGCAAAGTAAAAGCAAAAATTGACCCCACATCCATTCGCACTGATTACCCAAAACCAGAAGAAAAAGATTTCGACAAAAAATTAGTCGAAGGCAAAGGATGGTTTAACACGTCTCAATTCCCGTCAATCACTTTCCTATCCACATCCATTGAAAAAACAACCGACACAACGGGAAAACTCAATGGGAATCTCACATTTCTTGGGGTAACAAAACCCATAACATTGGACGTGACATTCAACAAAGCCCTTGGAAACCACCCCTTTAAAAATAAACCTGCCTTGGGTTTTTCAGCCACAGGAACATTAAAGCGCAGCGATTTTGGAATGAAAACATATATCCCAAGCATCGGTGATGACGTTCAAATCACAATCGAAGCCGAATTTATTCATGGTGAATAGCGATCAAAAATACACGCGCGTTGCAACTTTTCTTCATTGGTTGATGGCCGTCGCGTTTGTTTTGATGCTGGGCAGTGGGCTTTCTTTTGACCTGATCGACATGCCCAAATCTTTTAAATTCGACCTGTATCAATGGCATAAATCCCTTGGCGTTTTGCTCCTTCTTTTATTTTTTATTCGTATTGCGTGGCGTTTGTTTCACGCGCCCCCGCCCTATCCATCAACATTAAAGAAACGCGATATTATCGGCGCAAAAATTGGACATGTCGGGCTTTACGCCCTTATGTTTGCCATTCCTTTTTCTGGATGGTTAATGGTATCGAGCAGCCCATACGGCCTTCCAACATTTATATTCGGCCTTTTTGAATGGCCACATATTCCGGGCGTCGCGGGTGATAAAAGCGTGAACCACCTTGCGGGCGATTTTCATGAATATATGGCCTATGGCTTTATTGCCCTCATCGTCATTCACATCACAGCCGTCTTTAAACATGCGCTCATTGATAAAATAAAGCTTCTCTCTCGGATWAGTTTTTTTGCGATCATAGTCACAATTTTGTCGATCGGCACCACACACGCAAAAGCCTATATCATCGACCATGATAAAAGCGCGATCACATTCTCTGGAACGCACGCAGGCGATATCTTCGAAGGCCAATTCAACTCATGGGCGGCCTCCATTGATTTTGACAAAGATGATTTGAAAAACAGCGCCGTTTCCGTGGCTTTCGAAACACGAAGCGCAAAAACAGGAAACGCCATGTATGATGGCGCCCTGCCCACCAAAGACTGGTTCAACAGCGCCGATCACCCCACCGCAACATTCATATCCAGCGCAATTACAACAACGAACACGGGGTATCGCCTCACGGGTGATCTAACAATCCGTGGAGAGTCAAAACCCCTGTCTTTTGACTTTATTTTAATGCAAACCGCGGATGGCACAACAAACATCAATACGACGTTCGATGTTAACCGTATGGATTTCAATATTGGCACGGCGTCGGACCCCACCGCCGAATGGGTCGGAGAAACCATCACAATCACCATAAACATAGCGGCAAATAGCCAACGCGGTAAAAAGTAAACAAAAAATAGAGGTTTTCTGCTGCTCTTTGAGCAGAAAAATCAGAAATGAAGGGGCGAAAAAATGAATGAAGCTAAAGAATTCTGGGATAAGTCCGCAGGAAACTACGATAAAACTGAGGAACGATTCGAGTATATTCATAGAACAGCGAGAGCAAAAGCTAAGAAATACCTTAAGACTAGCGATATTGTTTTAGATTTTGGATGTGGAACAGGCACAGTTGCCTGCGAGTTTGCCGATAGCGTGAGAGAAATACACGCCATTGATATCTCCACTGGCATGATTGAGCTTGCAAAAAAGAAGGTCGCCGCTGGTAACGTTGAAAACGTCAATTTCATGACAACAGATATTTTTGATGAAAGACACAAAAAAGGATCTTTTGATGTGGTGCTTGCTTTCAATATGTTGCATACAGTGCCTGATCCCCAAAAAATAGTTCAGAGAACACATGAATTATTAAAGCCTGATGGGACGTTTATTTCTGTAACGCCTTGCTTGCGAGATAAGATGTCATTCGCAGTGAACCTTCAGATTCAATTGGTTCGGATATTGTGTAAAATTGGCATAATTCCCATCTCCATAAGAAGACTGAAAAGCTCTGAATTAGACGATTTAATGGCAGACAGAAATTTTCAGACTATTGATGTGGAAAAAATATTTAAGGGAGCATCCAGTTATTT
>NVSI01000057.1 GCA_002401195.1 Alphaproteobacteria bacterium | reverse complement strand
ATCCCGTTTTAACGGGAAGGCATTGCAACGTGATTTCCGCCACGATGATGAGCGCAGCCAAGCCGANTNMGANSMKSATNAAYANWTYAAAAATTGAAATAAATGAACTCATTGGTTTCCTTGCAAGCGTTGATAATCATAAGAAAGATAAGTCCCCCCAAAAGGGCGCCAATGCCGTAATGTTTTTGCGTTTTGGAAAGGGATGTATCTAATTTTTCATGGATTTGAATGGAATTGGGAAGAAGGAAAATGATGAATCCTCCAAAAATTATCCAATAAAATGCATGGAATGATGTCAGGCCGATAAGCTGAACTGTGTTTTGTAATGTGATGGGCGCGTCATAGAAATAGGGCAGGCGCGTCATATCAAAATTATGAAGGGACGAAAGAATAGTGATGGCATCGCTCAGAGTATCCGCGCGGAAAAATATCCACGCGAAAGAAACGGCAAAAAACGTAATCGCAACGGCGATAATATGGGGAAGGCGGATGAGAGTTAATTTACTCCACGTCGCGTGAATGGCAAGAAGGGCGCCATGAATTCCACCCCAAATAACGAATGTCCAACTGGCGCCGTGCCATAATCCTCCAAGAAGCATAACGACGATAACATTGCGCATTTGTGCGATTGATCCAACGCGATTTCCACCAAGGGGAATGTATAAATAATCGCGTAAAAAACGCCCTAATGTGATGTGCCATGTTCGCCAAAACTCACTGATGTTACGGGCTTTGTAAGGGGATGCGAAATTGACAGGGAGGCGAACACCAAAAAAGAGAGCAAGCCCCATCGCCATGTCGCAATATCCGCTGAAATCAAAATATATTTGCCCTGTATAGGACAGAATTGACGCCCATGATTCCCATGCCGTTGGGGTGTAATGCGCAAGGTCGGTGTCGAAAAGAGGGTTTGCAAATTCGGCTAAGGCGTCGGCCAAGATCACTTTTTTAAACAGGCCGATGCAAAAGAATAAAAGGCCAGAAAAAAGAGCGCCATGTAAGGCAATATCATTGGTTTTTATGGTTTCAATTTGCGGCATCATTTCCTTGTGATGGACAATTGGACCTGCAATTAATTGCGGGAAAAAGGTCACGAATAATGCGTATTTCATAAAATTACGCTCGGCGCATTCTTTGCGGTAAATATCGACCTGATAGGCGATTTGTTGAAATGTAAAAAACGATATCGCAAGGGGAAGGGCAATGCGTTCAAATCCGTAACTTGAACCGCTTAACGCCTCAATATTATCAATAAAGAAATTGAAATATTTGAAATACCCAAGAAGCCCAAGATTTAACAAAACGGCGACCGTCAGGATTGGTTTATTATTTTTGTAATTTTGACCCAAAATCCCAAGGCCATAATTTACGATAATGGACCCTGCGATTAACCCTAAATAAACGGGATTCCACCATCCATAAAATATAAAAGATGCAAGAACAAGCCATGATAAAATGATGCGCGTCGGCGCATAGCGTTTGAGAATATAAAAAACCGCCATCGTAATGGGCAGAAATAAAAAAACAAAAATGCCTGAATTAAATTGCATAAAAAGAGTGCCGCGATCCTTTAAATATCAAGTTCATCCGCATATTCGGCGTTGTCTTGGATGAAGTGGAAACGCGCTTCGGCGCTTTTTCCCATCAAATCTTCTACAAGTTGATCTACAGGGTTAACCCCATCGATAAGATCGGGAACGGTTATTTGTAACAATGTGCGAGAGGCGGGATTCATTGTTGTTTCTTTGAGCTGCGCGGCGGGCATTTCACCCAAACCTTTAAATCGGCTGACGTCGACCTTGGATTTCCCTTTGAATGTTGTTTTCATCAACAAATCTTTATGGGCGTCGTCCATCGCATATTCAGTAAGAACGCCAGAGGCCAAACGATAAAGCGGTGGTTGCGCAAGGTAAAGGGAACCACTTTCAATTAATCCCGGCATTTGCGTATAGAAAAATGAAATCAAGAGGGATGCAATATGCGCCCCATCCACATCCGCATCGGTCATGATGATAACGCGTTCATAGCGTAAATCTTCGAGGTTAAAGTTCGCGCGGAGTTCACACCCCAAAGCCAACATGATGTGAGAGATTTCTTGGTTCGCACGGATTTTATCTTTGGTCGCGCTGACAACGTTTAGGATTTTTCCGCGTAAAGGGAGAATGGCCTGCGTTTGACGGTTGCGACCTTGTTTCGCCGACCCTCCCGCACTGTCACCCTCAACGATGAAAATTTCTGTGCCTTCCGCTGTTTTGCATGAACAATCAGACAATTTTCCAGGAAGGCGCGTTTTGCGCGTCGCGGATTTACGGCTGAGCTCCTTGGCGGATCGGCGGCGGTTCCGGTCTTCGGCATTGGAGAGCGCAGCCAGTAAAATGTCGGCAGAGGCCTTTGGATCCCCTGTTAAATAATGGTCAAAACGATCTTTGATCGCGGTATCCGTTATTTTACTAGCGGATGGCGTGGCGAGTTTGTCTTTTGTTTGCCCTTGAAATTGTGGGTCAGGAATAAAAACAGAAAGCAATACACATGCGCCGTTTAAAATGTCATCGGCCGTGATTGTTGAGGCTTGTTTATTGCCTGTCATTTCGCCATAGGCCTTTAAAGACCGTGTAAGAGCGGTTCTTAGGCCGCTTTCATGCGTTCCGCCTTGGGGCGTTGGAACGGTATTACAATATGTGCGCATAAAACCGTCTGATTTAAGATCTGGCCACGCAATGGCGAATTCAACCTTTGCCGTTTGATCGGGAAGTTCGACAAGCCCGCTAAAAACATTTGGGTTTAAAAGCTCTTTGCCTTTAAGTTCACCTTCTAAATAATCAGCCAAACCATTGGGGAAATGAAACCGATCTTCGGTTGGCGTTGTACTACCAGGTTTGAGAGTGCTTTCTTCGCATGACCAGCGAATTTCAACGCCGCGGAAAAGATATGACTTCGACCGTGTTTGTTCATACAAAGTTTCTGGTTTGAACTTTGTATTTTTTCCAAATAATTCAGGATCAGGTTTAAACCAAACAGTTGTACCGCGGCGGTTGCTTACGGTTCCTAAATCTTCGAGGGCGGATGTCGCGAGGCCTTTGGAAAAGGATTGTTTGAATAATTTTTTGTCGCGGGCGACCTCGACCCACATATTTTCAGACAGGGCGTTCACAACAGAAATACCAACTCCGTGCAATCCACCAGAGGTGGCATAGGCCTTTCCAGAGAATTTACCACCAGAGTGAAGGGTCGTCATAATGACTTCTAGGGCTGATTTTCCTGGATATTTCGGGTGTTCATCAACGGGAATTCCGCGTCCATTATCGGAAATTGTGATGGAATGATCGGCATTCAGGTGCAATTCAATGCGGTTTGCGTGTCCTGCGACGGCCTCATCCATTGCGTTGTCTAGGATTTCGCTGACCAAATGATGAAGCGCGCGTTCATCCGTGCCGCCAATATACATGCCCGGGCGTTTTCGCACAGGTTCCAGCCCTTCAAGGACTTCGATTTGGGAGGCGTCATAATTTTGATTTTGGGTGTCTGTCATATCCTTGCCATACTGTACGAATAGAATAGACTGGTAAAGATGAAAGATACTGATACTCACACATTACCAACAAAGGCGCCAACACTGCGTGTTATTCCTATGCCGGCCAACACAAATGCAGAAGGTGATATTTTCGGCGGATGGGTTCTGTCCCAGATGGATTTGGCTGGCGCATCCAAGGCGTATGAACGCGTAGGGCAACGCATTGTCACGGTCGGCGTTGATAAAATGAATTTCCACCGGCCGATTTTTGTCGGTGATGAGGTAAGCTTTTATACCGATATTCAAAGAGTGGGGAACACATCCATCTCTATATATGTTGAGGTGTGGGCAAAGCACCGCTTAAAAACTGAACATCGATTAGTAGCCGAGGGCGTATATACATTTGTTGCCCTTGATATGGATCGCCAACCCGCAAAGATAAGGTCATGATGCGTTTATTATTTTTATGTTTGATAGTTTTCTTGACTGTTCCTGTCACAGTCGAGGCAAAGGCCCCATCCGCGTTGGCTTTGCCAGATGTGGTTTCAATGGATTTGCAAACATTTGTATCCAACAGTGAAAAAATCACAAAAGAATTCACCGATGATCCGTATTTAAATTTTGAAGTTCAACTTCCAAAAGACCTGACGGAACGTCATTATAATGTGTTGAAACATTACGAAAGCAATAACCGTGTTTATGGCGAAGTGTACCGCAAAGATGGTATCGCAGTTGAGGATGTTCGCCCATATTTCAGCGTCAGAGCGCACGAGCTTTCTCGCTATATCTCCGCTAAAAATTGGTTTGTGACAAATTTAATGTCGAATAACGGGTCTTTGCGCGGCCTTGAAACGGATAAAAAAGGCGATAGCTTTGAGGCGCTGTATGTTCGTTTTGATACGCTTGGGCGTACAGAAGTCGTCCGCGCGAAGGGCGTTTTAAAAGGATCGCGCGTGATCACGGCAGAATATGTTGTGCCGCCATTATTGTGGGAAGAGCAACGCGATATTCAAACATTTGTAATCAAATCATTTGAATTTAAGGGTGCTTTGGATAATCAAAATGTTGAACCTTTAATGTCTTATTCGCATCTTGAATCATTTTCGATGAATTATCCGCAAAGTTGGCGCTTAGATACGAATTCAAGGGATGTTGAGAACCGTATTGATCTGTCCTTTTTTACGGCGGATGAGATGATGGTTGTGTTTTCAAAAATTGAGATCACTTTGGTCGCGGATCAGTCATTGAATGACCCGTTGGATCGGTCTCGGTACCCGACGTATCTTCCTCAAATCATTCGTGAAAGAAAGGCTGCGATTGAAGAACAGGGCCTGATTGTTGGGGATGTGATGGAGCGCCGTACATATGATTTGTCCTTTGAGGCGGGCAGCCAGGTTACGGAAATATATCCTTTGCGGAAAAAATTGACTAACTATGTCACGCACCGAAAAGCGCCGATCTCTCGTGAGTTTTGGGTGACTGTTATCAAGGGAACAGAAGAAAGCGGTAAAAATTACATTGTTTCAATGATTGTCCCGTCGCGGACGGAATCTTCGGCGAAAAAATGGGCGTTGGCGGCAAAGGCATACGAAGTTATGATTGAAACCATGCGTTAAGGTGTGTGGCACGCATTGACATGGATATGCCTTGTGCGCGCCTTATTTGAAAGGCACAGTTGTGATTATTCGATGTTTAAAAAAGGAAAAAAACACATGAAGAAAATATTATTACCATTGGCTCTTGTTGCTTCAATCTCTTTGGGGGCTTGCGAAGGTGCGCAAAATTCAGGGACAAAAGAAAAAATAGGATCCGTCGTTGGTGCGATCGGTGGCGGAATTTTAGGATCTCAAGTTGGCGGAGGCCGCGGCCAAATGATTGCCACAGGTGTTGGAACATTGCTGGGCGCGTGGGTCGGAAACGAAGTTGGAAAAACATTGGATAAGGCGGATTACGCCTATGCACGTCAAGCAGAACAAGATGCGTATGAAGCGCCGATTGGTCAAAAAATCGCATGGGAAAACCCAGAAAGCGGTAATTACGGAACGGTAACGCCCCTTCGTGATGGAACAACAGAGGCAGGGGATGAGTGCCGAGAATTTGAACAGACAATTTATGTTGGTGGTCACGCGGAAACGGGTGTTGGCGTTGCGTGTAAGCGTGACGACGGCAAGTGGGATATCATCAGCTAAATTGAAATGCGAATTTTTGCAGTATTCACCCTCTCAAGCCATTGGTTTTGAGAGGGTTTTTATTGTTGGGGGGTATCTAAATTGCATTGCATATAGGAGACTGATGGTCTATCGTCCCAAAATATAACGTGCTTATGATAAACCTTTGTTGAAAACAGAGAAATTAACGGACAATAGAGTGCAGAAAAAATATTTTCAAAAACTGACTTTGCTTCTCGATCAAACGGATCGCCGTTTGGTTGTAAGGTTGTTTTTTGCGTTTTTAATCACATCGATTATTGAGACAATAGGGGTCGCATCGGTGTTCCCAGCGATGTCGATGATTGCAAATGAAGGGTCGGCTGTCTCGGTCTATGCTTCCTCTTTTTTAAAGGGCGCGGGGGTCGTGGACCCAAGCAATCAAAAGGCAGTGGCGATTTGTTTTTTTGTTGCTGTTGTTGTCGTTGCGAATATTTTGAGCTTATTTATACTGCGCGCATCTTCTCGCGCCTCTAACATTATTGAAAAAAACATTTCTTCGCGCTTGTTTAAAAGCTATCTATCGCGTCCGTACCCGTATTTTTTAAAAAACCACACAAGTAACCTCCATCGGAATGTTCTCACTGAAGTGAGTTTGATTAAGACAGGGATTATTGTTCCTTTACTGAATATTTTTTCAAAGGCGCTGACGGCCTTTTTTATCTTTGTTTTACTTGTGTACGTGTCGCCCATTCCAACAGTGGGTGGAATTTTTATATTGAGCGCTCTTTATTTTCTTATAACGGTTATTTTTCAACGAGGGTTGGATGATATTGGAAAAAAGAGATATCACTTATCAGGAAAATTGAACAAGTTGTCTCTTGAGAGCTTGACGGGTGTTCGGGAGGTGAAATTATTCGCAGCTCAGCGTCAGATCACGAAAGATTTTGAAACAATGGCAACGAAGTTGGCGTCGTATAAAACWCATGCGCAATTTATTACCGGTTCACCGCGTTACATTATTGAGGCTTTGATTTTGACTATCGCCGGTGTTTCTCTTGTTTACTTTATTCGACAAGGTGAATCGCTTGTTGATTATTTACCTGTCATGRCTCTTTATGTCGTTGCGATTTATCGCATGATGCCTCTTTTTCAATCTGTTTATGTGGGGGTTTCTAATTTGAACTTTAATTACGGAGCTTTGGAAAAGGTTGTTACGGAATTTCAACTCGATGAGGGATCATTCGATAATAGAGAAGAGGGCGTAAATCTTTCGAAACCCTTGAAAGGTAAGGAATTTACGGCTATTGCATTTTCTGATGTGCGTTTTTCGTATGAAGAGGATCAAGACGATGTTTTAAAAGATATTAGTTTCTCCATTGATACAGGACAAATTGTCGGGCTGTTTGGCCTCAGCGGGTCAGGGAAAACAACGATATTGGATATGATATTAGGATTGATAAAGCCAACCTCGGGCGAGGCGAATGTTTACTCAACGCATTATAAAGATAACCCGATGAAGGCGGTCGGCTATGTCCCTCAAAAATTATATTTAGTGGATGGAAGCGTTGCGGAGAATATCGCGTTTGGTCAAAATCTTGATGATATTAACATGGGGCAAGTTAAAAAAGCCTGCCAATTGGCGCAAATTGATTCACTGATTGAAGGGCTGGATGACGGCTATCTCACTCCCATTGGCGAGAATGCATCGAGGCTTAGTGGGGGACAGAGACAGAGGCTGGCGATCGCGCGCGCGCTTTATCATGATCCTGATATTTTGATCCTTGATGAGGCGACAARTGGTCTGGATCACGAAACAGAAAACAACATTTTGGATCATATTTTAACCCTAACGGGAAAAACCATAGTGCTTGTATCTCATCATAAATCTGTTATGAGTTTTTGTGATGTTATTTATAAGCTTTCGAAAGGCGAGATCGTAAGTATAATGACAAAGCAAGAATTCAAAAAGAACGAAAGTTGAAAAATGTTTGACGATAAAACGATATTCATTACAGGCGGGACTGGATCCTTTGGAAAAAGATTTGTTCAAACTATTTTAGAAAAATACAATCCAAAGCGGATTGTGATTTATTCGCGTGATGAATTGAAACAGTATGAAATGAACATGCAGATCAATGATTCACGAATGCGATTTTTTATTGGTGATGTTCGTGATGCTGCACGCCTTCGTCTGGCGATGCGCGATGTTGATTATGTTGTCCATGCGGCGGCCTTAAAGCATGTTCCAATCGCGGAATATAACCCGATGGAATGCATCATGACCAATGTAATGGGCGGACAAAATGTTATTGATGCCGCCATTCATAACAATGTTGAAAAAATTATTGCGCTGTCGACGGATAAGGCCGCGAGCCCTATTAACCTATATGGGGCAACAAAACTGACATCCGATAAACTATTTGTTGCGGCGAATAATATTGTCGGCAGCGCTGCAACTCGATTTTCCGTCGTGCGTTACGGTAATGTTGTCGGTTCACGTGGATCCGTATTACCGTTTTTCCAAAAGTTATTGGATGAAGGGCAAAAGTTTTTACCAATCACGGATGATCGTATGACGCGTTTTTGGATCACGTTGGATCATGGTGTTGATTTTGTTTTGCGTTCCTTTGAACGGATGCATGGAGGTGAAATTTTTGTGCCGAAAATCCCATCTGTTAAAATCACTGATTTGGCCGAGGCGTTATCTCCTGGCATTGAAACAAAAATTATCGGTATTCGCCCAGGTGAAAAACTACACGAGGCGATGTGTACCAAGGATGATTCATACCTGACGGTTGAATTTAAGAACCATTACGTTATTAAGCCAAGCATTCAATACACGACGCCTGTTGATTACGAACATGACGGGAATGGCGAAACGGGTAAAATGGTTGAACAAGGGTTTGAATATGAATCTGAAACTAACCCCCATTTTCTAAGTGTTTCTGATCTTCAGGAGCTTCACAAAAAGTTGGCAGCATGATCCCGTACGGCAGACAGAGTATTGATGATGATGATATTCAGGCTGTGCAAGATGTCTTGAAGTCTGATTTTTTAACGCAAGGTCCTGCGATTCCTCGGTTCGAGAATGTTTTTAAAAACCATGTAAAATCTGATTACGCGGTCGCGCTTAGCTCTGCAACGGCGGCCCTGCACATCGCGGCAAAGGCCATGGGAGTTGGTTCAGGAAAACGTATCTGGACATCACCTATTACATTTGTTGCGACGTCAAATATCGCATTTTATCTTGGGGCGAATATCGATTTTGTTGATATTGATTTATCAACGGGTAATATTTCAGTCTCGCTATTAAAACAAAAACTATATGATTAGATGATAATGAAGT
>NVSI01000056.1 GCA_002401195.1 Alphaproteobacteria bacterium | reverse complement strand
GATCATCACGTTTTGAAAGGTTGCGCTTCCCTTTTTTAAGAAGACTTACCGTTGCCTTTGGCACGCCATAAGCCAGTAAGAGATCGTAGATAAAACTCTCTTTTGAGATGTCCTTTACTAAGCCCGTCAGGTTCTTTTCAATTTGCGCAATGTTCATATACTAATCATCCTGCTTCTTAGGCATGTTGCTTTGTTTTTCTATCCAATCATCAATCTCTGACTTTCTAAATCTCCAGCTTCCACCAATCTTAAAGGCAGGTAACTTAGCTTCAGAGGCTAACCGATAGGTTGTTTTTTCTGCTAGTTTTAGATAAGCGGAGACTTCTTTGATCGTAAAAATGTCGTCATTTTCCATTGCTTATTGAACCTTTCTTAAATTTGGGCTATATTGTGAAAATAGAGTAAATTTAAGAAATATGCAAGATGATGTTTTATTTCTAAGAAATAATTTTAAGGGGTCAAAAGATGCGCTTATTAAAGTACAAGGTAAATAAATTCAGGTCTGTTAAAGGTACGGATTGGGTTGATTTAGATCATCTGGCATGTTTCGTTGGCGTGAATGAATCAGGAAAAACTAATCTTTTGCTACCATTATGGAAGTTTAATCCTGCGGATTCAGCGACAGAAATAGATCTTTTGTTTGATTACCCACGTGATGAATATTCCGAATTGAACGGCGAAGACGATACTCTTCAAAGTGAAAATTTTATTGAGACATTATTTGACCTGAATGAGAGCGAAATAGATATTTTTGAAACTTCTTATGCAGACGCTAAAAAAGCAGAAAATGAAGGCGAGGATGAAGAAGGATCTGAGCCGTCAGATATAGAAAAATTTGGGTTTAAAAAATATCTTCTTATTAAGAAAAACTATAATGAAAAATTTTCTATTTATTTATCCAATGAAAAGGGAGAAGAAAAATCTGATGAGATAGAAGATGCCGTAGGAAAAGATGTTTTTGAGAAAATATGTGCCACCATACCAAGCTTTGTTTATTATTCAGAATACGGCAATTTAGATTCAGACTTACATTTGCCTCGTGTTAAAGATGATTTAGCGCGTATAGACCAGTTGCAGGGAAAAGCGCGTATGAAAGCGCGCACACTAAATATCCTTTTTAGTCACCTAAATCTTAGCCCTGATGAAATACTTGAGCTAGGCCAAGAAAGTTCACCTAATAATAATCCTCTGCAAAAGACTATTGAGCAAACAGAGGCTGAATCAAGGAAAAAACAAGAAAGACATGCGAAAGTAACATCTGCCGCATCACGTTTAACCTCACAATTTAAAAAGTGGTGGACGCAAGGTAATTATATTTTCCTTTTTAATGCCGATGGCGAATATTTTAGAATTCTTGTTAGCGATACAGAGCGTCCAGCACCAATTGAACTGGAATCTAGAAGTAAAGGTCTTCAGTGGTTTTTTAGCTTCTTTCTGGTGTTCTTAGCGGAAAGCGAAGATAATCACAAAAATTGTGTTTTATTATTAGATGAGCCTGGACTTAGCCTACATCCGAATGCACAGATTGATCTCATTAGGTTTTTTAATCAAATCTCAGAAAAAAATCAGCTGATCTATACCACCCACCTTCCATTTCTGGTTGATCACAATAATCTTGATAAAGTTAAGGCCGTATATACTGAAGGAGGCTTAACAAAAATATCTAACGATTTAAGCAAAGCAGACAAAGAGAAAAAAGCAATCCAGCCAGTAAATGCGGCTATCGGTATTACAGCCTCTCAAAGTTTATTAGTAGGATGTGATATTGTGATTGTTGAAGGTGTCTCTGATCAGTTTTATTTGACTATGATAAAAAACTACCTTGTTTCAAAGGGGAAATATAAGCCTGCAAAAGAAATGGTTTTTATACCGGTCGGTGGTGTTAATGGCGTTAAGCCTGTTGTGTCTATTTTACAAGGCAGTAAAGATTTCTTGCCATTTGTTCTCTTTGATTCTGATAGTGCAGGAAAGCAGGCTCAAAAAAATCTTAAAAATGGGTTTTATCAGAACGAAAAAGATAAAGTCCTTGATATTGGCGCGTTTACTGAACTTGATGGTTCAGAAATAGAAGATTTTATTCCAGCCAATTTGATAGTCGATTGTTTTGACCGTTTATTTAGAACGGAGGATGGTATTGATGATGATAGCGTTGATAATACACAAGCAATTGTTCCACAATTGGAAAAGTTTGGGGAAGACAATCAGCTTGATCTGAAAAAGGAAATTGGTTGGAAAGTAGAATTAAGCAAAAAAGTGAAGCAAAGGTTCAAGGGAGATGTTTCGAATGGACTTGAGAAAAAGTGGATAAAGCTTTTTGAGGCTCTTGAGATAAAAAATGAATCTAAAAATTGAACGAAAACTGGCTGGTAAGTTTGCTAAAACACTCACGGCGATGTGCGTCCGTCATACGGAGCTTGAAGATATTCACGCCGGAATAACTCCTGTGACAAAAACTGGTGATTATTCAGATGTTAAAGTCATTGATGCAGACGGTAATGAAATTCCATGGAACGAAGCTTCAAGGATTACCAATCCTGAGATGAAAACGCTCATGAAACGAATAGTAAATCGTCTCTATACATATTTTATTCAAGGCGAAGATCCGCGCTTCCAAAAGCACGTTGAATATTATGAGCGATGCGCTGGTGCTTGGGATGATCCAGAACCAGAGATTGATGAAAAGTTGGACATTAATTAGGGCATATTTTTGTTCGCGGAGCGCCATAATTCAATCTTCCGTTTCGGGGTATCACTTACACAACTCTGGAGACATAAAGACAAACAAGAAGCCTTTAAGCTTTAAAAACAGCCAAAAATCGCACCGCAACAAAAGAGACATAAAGACAAAGCACCTTCACAAAGAAGGTGCTTTTTTGTTTATTTCAACCTCTAAGACTAAACGATTAGTTTGGTTTCAGGGGGCATTTTAAACTTCCTCATATTTTTCTCATTTTTCATCGTCGATTTTTGATCCTTTCGCATACCAGTCATATAGGGAAAGAAATTTGATGCACCGTCGTCATTTTTCAAAGCAATCCTGTACCTGATTAATAAGACTTAAAAAGAAAGGAAATGTGGAATGAAACAAAGTCAAAAAAAGCGTCTATTCAACTTGATAAAGATTGAAATTGAAGCGTGTATGTGTGCAGGAGGTGCGTTATGAAACCACAAGAAAAATGGCAACGTTGGTCTGAATTATTAGAAGATGCCTCATCCTCGGATAGGGATTTATACCTTACGCGGCAATATGCTCGATTAAGGCTTTCAGATATGAAAATCCTTCGTATGGAATACAAAGATATTTATAAACCTGTTTGCTCAAAACATTTTGATCGAGAGGCATTAATCAAAGCCCTAATGGATCATTATGTGCAAAGCCTGAGAGGAAAAGGCTCGTTAGAACATAGTGTGCAAGGCTCTACAATAGAGCTGGCCGATGGAACGATCTTAGAAAAGAGATATAAGGGAAAGAAACTCATTATTAAATGTGTGGCTAGCAATTATCTTTATGATGGCAGCATGTTTGGCAGTTTAACGGAAGTTGCACGTCACATCACCAAGACTCAATGCTCTGGTCCTAGATTTTTTAGAACTGGAACGATAATTCATGGTGATCATTATGAGTGAAGTCAAAACAGACCTTCAGCGCTGGGTGAACATTACAAAATGCTTTGAGCCGAGTGGCGACGATGCGCGGGAAGAAGATGATATATATTTGATCAAACGTTACGCCCGTTTACGAATGTCCAGCCTTAAAGAGTTAAGGCAGGATTATAAATTACAACTTGGTAAAGATTGCCCGATGGATCTTAGCTTTGACGAGATAACCATCAAACTTATGGAGAATTTCCAAGCAGAGCTTAAGAAGCCAATTAACCCTGATATTCATCTGCCGCGCCATATGCATCCAATCGATTTTAATGAGGATTTACTTAGATGTAAGTCAAAAGGAAAATTGACAAGACTGATACCAGGTACGGTGATAGAACGTGAATATCAAGGAAATGTTTATGTCGTATATTGTGAAAAGAGCTTTTACGACTATGGTGGCACAAAATATAACAGTTTAAGTGATGTTGCCAGTATGATTACGGGCAGACGATGCCCCGGGCCAAGCTTCTTTTCACGAAAGACAAGAATGTATATGCTCAATAGAGCAAAAGCACCTGAGAACCCGTTTGAAAATGCCTCAAATTAGAGGCTCTATTTTTTTGCATATCGGTTGATACAAAATGGGTATGTGAGGAGRAGTGACAAAAGCCTTTCAAAGGTAAAGCCGACCTGACCTATACACAACCAAGATACTAATTACGAACCGCTCTCACAGCAATGTTGAGCGGTTTTTCTCTGACAGCTTCCCAAAGCTGATTAAGGCGCGTTACATCGGCATCGGCTTTACCAAATGCCATCATATGTTTGTTTTTGGCCGCATCTGGATTGGATGTTTTAAGGTAAAGAGCGGCGTTTTCGTTTTTCCAGTTGGCGATAAATCGCGCGAAGGTTCTAAAATTTGGTAACAGAACGGCCTGTGGTTCTTCGTCTTTAAGAACGGTTAATTTTTTACCGAATTTTGAACGTGTTAAATCACGAATATGGCCGACACTTACGCGCTGAACATGTGCGCTGGTCGTCATGATTTAACAGGACGTGCTTTAGAGGAAGAGAGACTGCCTAAAAGAGTTAGAATATCTAAGGTAAAAGAGAGTCAATGAGTATTATTATATCCAAAACATAGCTTCTATGGATATAATACTAACCATTAGGCTACATCATTTTATAAGCGTTTTTCATAGAACAGCCAAAATATAAGTGTTTTTCATGGACTGCGCACATTTTTCACAGGAATAGTAAAACCTATTTTACTTTAAAGCTTGAAATAGCATCAATAGTAAGCTATATTTTACTTTGTGGCGATGGTCAGTAAATAAAGTAAAAAGGATTTAACTGCGATATGGCGAATTTGTTATGGGGTAAAGTATATTTTAACGATATGTTCGCTGGTTTTCTACGTGAAGAACCTGGTGATCGTATTACGTTCACTTATGATGATAGCTATATTTCTGCTGAAAACCCAGCTATTGCCCACACATTACCTGTGCGTGAAGCGCCCCATATTAGCAATAATGGCTTGCATCCATTTTTTGATAACCTCGTATCTGAGGGCTGGCTTGAGCATGCACAAAGCCGTTTGCTTGGTAAGCGAGAAGTAAAACGCTTTGAGTTATTACTAGCCTTTGGTTTTGATTGCGCTGGCGCGGTATCGGYTATTGATCCAGAACCATCCAAACTGACGCAAGCTTTACTMGATGTGGATGATCCAAANGAAATGGCTGTTCTAACAAGCCGGGCCTCTCTATCGGGTGTTCAACCTAAATTAACTGTAATTGAAGAAAATGGGATATTCCGCCCAACACGCATAGATGAGCTAAGTACTTATATTGCAAAATTCCCCTCTGCTAATCACCCTGATCTTATAGAGAATGAGTATTTAACATCGCAGGCATTTAAGGCGCTGCTTCCTGATGATGATATTGTGGAACTCAATATTGGTGAAATTAAAGGATTGGATGACCCAGCATTGCTTATCAAGCGCTTTGATCGATCTCATGATGGGCGCATTCATTTTGAAGAATTCAATCAATTATTAGACCGTCGTTCAAATGCAAAATATACAGGCGCACATAAAGATATGGCAGAGTTTATTTTGCAAACAGATGGCTGCCTTCCTACACAAACCTACATGCTCTACAGACGTATCTTGGCAGGATTACTGCTTGGTAACACGGATATGCATTTTAAGAATTTTGCGATGCTTCACACCCCGCAAGGGCTACGTTTTGCACCGTCTTACGATCAGGTTGCAGCATCTCTTTATCAATATAAAACAGTGGCACTGTCAATCGCAGGTGCATCTGATTTATCTATCGGTAACTTAAAGCCTGCCAACATGATTAGGCTTGGTGAAGAGTTTGGGTTATCTCCTGCGGCTATCAACATGGCGGTGGATGGCTTGATTAAGAATTTGAACGTGGCTAAGCAAGCAATATCAGATGCTAAGTTTGGCTCGGATAACCTTAAAAACAACCTTATAAAATTGATGGAGAAAAGATGGAACGGAACATTCGCCTTAATTGGCAAGACCTTATCATCGAGGCAGTAAAGCGTCGCAAAGAGCAAAAACTAACGCAAGAACAGTTATCTGTTCTGGCTGGCATAAGCAAGCCTACGCTTAATAGCTTTGAGCAAGGCAAGACAAGTATAAAACTAGACAGTGCATTGAAGATTTTAAAGGTACTAGGCTTGGATTAGAACGCTTCATTTTAATAAAAAATGTTCGCGAACATAATTGTTGCGGACAAGACGAACAAAATCTCTTAGTCTTTCTTCTCACCAATCAGCTTAATATTAGCKGCACTCACACCATACTGCTTTGCCAACGCTGGCCATTTAGCAAGGCTTTCTTTGGTTTGTTCAATGATTTCATGGATGCGGTCTTTATCAATTTTAGCATCGACCCCCAGTTTAATGAGATGCTCTGCTTTCGGGTTTTGCCCTTCACCCATCACCATGGTGCTTTGTTCTCCGCGTGGGCCAGATGAAAATGTTAAATCATAGGCGGGCGATAATTCCCACTGACCTTGTTCATCCATTAAAAAGCTAAAATTCTTGGCGTGGTCATCGCGGTTATGCGCCAGCACATTAAAGACGGCCAGTTGATACATCTTTTCAACCTCGCGCACATCACGGGTGAGCATCCCTGTCAAAGCGATTAAATCTTCATAATCTAGTGATGGCGCTCGAAAGTCTGAATGGAGTAATCCGCAAGCTGTGTGCATGTGGTAGCGTTTATTGCCATCCCGATCAAAACGTTTAATGGCAAAATAGCCAGCGCCTTTTCCAGCGGGGAACAAGTGAACATCGGGCATATTGATGCCTGCCTCTTTGGCCATCAGTGCATAAACATATTCTATCGCACCTGCATCAAGACCATCTTGGCTATTCGCAAATTTAACCATCCATGGCGTATATCCATCAGGCATATTATACGCGCCATGTACGATATGTGCGCGCGTCTGATCAACGCCAATAAGCGCTTTAGGGCGCGCTCCTGCGGATGACCCGTTTAAGGAAAGAAGCTCTTGTAAAACTTCATCAGACGTACCGTCTAATACGTCTTGTGCTTGCTGGGCCAAACTATCTAAACTGATAGCATTATGTGCGTCATCGCCGCTGTGATCAGGTTCAAAAACTAAAGCGCCCATGCCATGCACACCAATATGTGCCAAGCGATCTAAGGGCGTGACTTCCGATGGTTGGGTGCCTTGTGCGCGGGCGAAACGATCAAATAACAAACGCCCCCATCCATCCGGGAGGCTGTCATTGAACACGCCGGGCAAACCCTCAAATAGATCGTAATCAAAGCTAGAAACACCTGATTTTAATKNTAWRYRNTWGKRRRRWTAWWWSWATMMMWMRMWMARKAAAWRYWMRRWYWKATTCAAAGTAGATCGTGCGCTCACGCATTGCTAATCGTCCAACAGGGATGATTTCATCACCAAAATTGATTCCAACTTTTACTTCGCGTATGAATGCATTCTTCGCAGATTTTATTTGGCTCATTTGCGTTTTCCTCTTTTGCGGGTGAGTGCGCTGCTCGACTCAAGAACGTCATCAATTGATGAGAACTCCGTTTTTTTCACTTCTATAGCCTTTAAGATATTCTCTAGTCCGCCAAGCACCATTTGAATCTTTAGGAATGATTCCAGAGAAATGCTACCCTTTTGCTCAAACTTACGGAGCGTCGGCAACGGAACACCAGAGCGCGCGGCTAAACCTTCTTGGGTTAGATCCATCTGCAATCGGCGTAGACGAACATTCTCAGCGAGCTTCTTTTGAGCTTTGGACGGCGTTGTAAGTGATACCATGTTGTTACTAACTCTTTGTTTATGGTTGCTTAGTGATATTATAGTATTAGTATCTATAAAAATCAAGTAAGTGTTGAGAGAGCTTCAATTCATAANTTATGTTCGCGAACATAATTGTTGCGGACAAGACGAACAAAATCTCTTAATCTTTTATATAAGATCGCTGGAATTGACCGATAAGCCACGTACTCATTTAACTATTTGTATAAGTTCCTCGGAGCTACACACGCTTTATGAAGATTTTTCAAATGGCTGGTGGCAAATGGTCAACATTCATCATCTGGGCAAAGAGGGCCCTTTCATTTTCTTTAGAACCAGAAAATTTCGATGTCGAAGTTCGGCATTTTTAAACTTCTGGAGATTCTTGCGCYTTCTTCGCAGCCATAAAATAGCTAGATGCCCCTTGATATATACTTTCTGTATCAATGGTCTCAAAATTTCCACCAGACATTAAATCATCTAATTCAGAGCTTTTAAGTCTTCTTATAGGAATGGGGATTATTCCAGTTGCGCTCAATAACCGAACTAATTGTATCTGGGCATTAACTGCGAATGACATCTTATCTCGCAAGCAAGGCGTTACAGAAATAAACGTCCCATCAGGCTTTAATAATTCATGTGTTCTCTGAACTATTTTTTGGGGATCAGGCACTGTATGCAACATATTGAAAGCAAGCACCACATCAAAAGATCCTTTTTTGTGTCTTTCATCAAAAATATCTGTTGTCATGAAATTGACGTTTTCAACGTTACCAGCGGCGACCTTCTTTTTTGCAAGCTCAATCATGCCAGTGGAGATATCAATGGCGTGTATTTCTCTCACGCTATCGGCAAACTCGCAGGCAACTGTGCCTGTTCCACATCCAAAATCTAAAACAATATCGCTAGTCTTAAGGTATTTCTTAGCTTTTGCTCTCGCTGTTCTATGAATATACTCGAATCGTTCCTCAGTTTTATCGTAGTTTCCTGCGGACTTATCCCAGAATTCTTTAGCTTCATTCATTTTTTCCGTCATACCCTTCTGTTCTTCCTCTGTCATTTGCAGCGCGTCCCGTTTCTAGAGGTACCCAAACAGGTCTTCAGCGGTAACCTTGGCGTTCTGCCG
>NVSI01000055.1 GCA_002401195.1 Alphaproteobacteria bacterium | reverse complement strand
GCATTGACATGCCAGTACCGGTGCCTGCGGTGGTTGGTTCACGAATCACACCGATTTTGATCGCAGGAATAATCTGCATCTTGCCGATCTGCGGGTCATACACAAAGACCACAGCACTGTCTACACCAGAACGAATCGCCAAATCTCGCGCCATCTTTGAAGACGCCTTGAGCGCGTTGGCGGCCAACGAACGATTCGATGAATACGCCATCGCTTGAAACGCCGGAACAGCGATTGTCAGGATCACAAGCCCGATCACAATCACGACCATAAGTTCAACCACTGTGAATGCGCGATTCAGCCCGAAGCGTGTGTCGTATCGGCTCCTTGTTTTTTTGATCTTTTGTACCATTAGTTTCCGATCTCCACAGCGTTATCAAACCACACCGATTGACGCATGAGTGCGATCTCATTCAGATCGGTAGGCACCTCTTCACGCAGGTGATCTGCAATTGTTTTAATAAGGCTATCCAAAGACGCATGGGGTGTGCGTGATTTTATTTTCAAAGATCCATAGGCGCGACCGACATGTTTTTCAAAATCAAGGCGGGATGTTTGTGCAACATCGATGACAAGACGCGTCTCGCCTTTATTATTACTTGGCAACATATATGCATTTTGAATGATCGCAGGGGCGTTCATATCGAATGTAATTTTCGAAAGATCGCTGGAGGCGGCACTATGTTTGACGTTGATGAAAGGTAAAACAGTTTGTGTGTTACCGGCGATAGTCCAATTTTTGGTCGGAAAATGAATGACAAGGCGTTTTGGATTGTTCTGAACGGCGGCGTGAAAATCCATCTTTCCCGTCATGTCGATCACAAGGCGGGTTTTATCGGGGTGCGTGCCCATACGGATATTTTTAACCTCTGCCCCTTGCGCCAAAGACGATAAAAATAGAACAGAAATGAAAAACAAAAACCGCATGAGAGCCAGTGTACGCAAATAAATGTTGCATTCAATGGCGAAAAAGTGTTTATTACGCCTCGTGCTGATGTGGGAGACCTTAAAAGTCGTTAAAACCACTCAACACTTGTTTTAAAACTTTAACATTTAACAAGGTGTGATAAAAATGGCAGCTCCTAAAAAAGGAAAAAAAGTCGCTAAGGTGGTCTCTTTACAGGTCCCAGCAGGCGCAGCAAACCCATCCCCTCCCGTTGGTCCAGCATTGGGTCAAGCCGGTGTGGCGATTATGGATTTTTGTAATCAATTTAACGGTGAAACAAAAGAGATGGAGAAAAACACTCCATGTCCGGTGATCATTTCTGTTTATGAAGATCGTTCATTTACATTTGTGATTAAAACGCCACCTGCAAGTTACTATATTAAGAAACTTGCGAAACTTCCAAAAGGGTCTTCAAACCCTTCAAAAGAAGTGGCCGGACAAATCAAAATGTCACAGTTGAAAGAAATCGCTGAATTGAAAATGGTTGATTTGTCTGCAAATGACATTGACCAAGCGGTTAAAATTATTGCTGGCTCAGCGCGCTCTATGGGCGTTGAAGTCGTGGAGGGTTAATCAAAATGGCAAAACTCACTAAAAAACAAAAACTTTGGGCTGAAAAGCTGGATGTTGAAAAATTGTACTCATTGGATGAGGCGATCAAGCTTGCTAAGGAATTTGGAACATCAAAATTTGATGAATCTATTGAATTGGCGTTTAATCTTGGTGTTGATCCAAAGCACGCTGACCAAACTGTTCGTGCGATGACTTCATTGCCAAACGGTACAGGTAAATCAGTGCGCGTTGCGGTTTTTGCACGTGGCGAAAAAGCGGACGAAGCGAAAGCTGCGGGCGCGGACATCGTTGGCGCGGAAGACTTGGTTGAAACTGTTCAAAAAGGAACAATTGATTTTGACCGTTGTATTGCAACACCGGACATGATGGCCTTGGTTGGACGTCTCGGTAAAATTCTTGGAACAAAAGGTATGATGCCAAACCCTAAACTGGGTACGGTGACTGCGGATGTTACAAAGGCTGTGACTGAAACAAAGGCCGGATCAATTGAATTTCGCGCTGAAAAAGAAGGTATTGTTCAGGCCGGCGTTGGAAAAATTTCATTTGATGAAAAGAAAATCAAAGAAAACATTCTTGCGTTTGTTGCTGCCATTCAAAAGGCAAAGCCATCAGGGGTCAAAGGAACATATATCGAGAGAGTATCATTGGCCACAACAATGGGTCCAGGGATCAAACTTGATATTGAAACTTTATCTGACGCTGCATAAGCCTTAGATTTATAAAATTTTTAAAAACCCTGCTTYYRMMGAGCGGGGTTTTTTAATGCCCAAATACCTTGACATAAAGGCGATACTTAAGGTATAACAATGTAATCAAATAACAGGAGATTTTTTGATATGAACAATGCGAGTCAATATGCATCCCAACAATTTCGCGGCGCCCCCTTAATAGATAGAGCGCACAGCGTGTGTGAAACGGTTATTGGGTCTGGCCTTGGTATCCGCGAGGGAAAAATTTGCAAAGGTGGAAATAATGAAATGGCCTATGGCGCGGCGAATGCCTTTCCCGATGCCGATTTGCATCGCCTGATAAAAGATGTGCCGTCGACGCCTGTTCATCGCGCCGTTATTCAAATTATCACATTGGCAAAACGCGTGGCGAACAAGGAAGAAGATGCGGGAACATTGGACATGATTGCAATGCATGCGAGCGTGGCGCGATCGGCGGGATTTTTGATGGCCGCTCTTCCGCATAATTATGATTTAAATCTCGTAGGCGCGAAATTGACGTCTTATAAAGAGCCAAGCAAGACGGCGCAAAAATTTGCGCAAAGCTTTGGAATTGTTCCAAGATCATCGCATAACATCTCACCAAAACCAGGGGTAAANTAAAATGACAATCAAAAACGCAATGGCCAAGGCCGCGCGCCCAACCTGTTTTATCGAACCCGATTATATGAAGAATATTGATATCCTTCAAAAAGATGGCATTGAATTTATTAATCGTGTTTTTGACTTGCTGCCTGAAAATGCAACGGACATTCTCCCTGCTCAAAAAATATATGAGGCGCGCGAACAATATGCCGCGAAATTAAAGAAAAACGGCACGCCTGTGTCACGGATCTTTTTGGAAGAAAATTTGAGCGCGATGATTGGGGGTTCTCAATCTGTGATTTCAAAATCGGCGGACGGCAATGTGACCGTAATCGCTGGCGCGTGGGATGTCCTGGTTGAGGCTTTTGGCACTTGGTTTGACGCAACAAAGGACAAGCGGGTTTCTTCTGAGGCTTTGGAAAAACTAGGTCGGATCGTGCGTAATGACGCTATATATCGCCAATCTGCGTGCCATCATGGCGGTTTAGGGTCTTTTGGAAAATCTCCGACATAACTTTTTCTTGACATGTACGCTGTAACATCGCTATAAAGCCTCATCCTGTTGAAGACTATAGGGATTGGGCGATTGGGTTCAATTTAATAATCCTATATAGACATGCGGTACGAGATACGATTAAAGATGACGCATATCATGTGTCTTCTGATGAAAGTTTTCAAACCAGACAGGTAACGGTTGTCTGGTTTTTTTATTTTTAAATTCCAGATAAATTTTAACTTTGTGACGAACGAAAGGTGTTTTTTCATTATGAATCGTAACGAAAAACAACAAGCCGTCGAAGAATTGAATAGCACACTGTCAAGCAGTGAGTCTGTTGTTGTATGCCATTATAAAGGCCTTACAGTAAAAGATATCACTGAATTCCGTGCGCAACTTCGTGCCGAAGGCGGAACATTCAAAGTCACGAAAAACACTCTGGCTAAACTGGCATCAGAAGGAACATCGTATGAGGGCTTAAAAGACCTCTTCACTGGACCAACTGGTATCGCAGTGTCAAACGACCCTGTGGCAGCCGCCAAAGTCGCTTATAACTTTGCTAAAGAGAATAATAATCTTGTTATTCTTGGTGGCGGTTTGGGGACTAAGGTATTGGATGTCGCTGGTGTTGAGGCATTGGCAAAACTTCCGTCTTTGGACGAAGTACGTGCAAAGCTTGCGGCTCTTTTGGTTGCACCTGCAACGAAAATTGCGCGCGTTGTTGCGGCTCCGGCTGTTCAACTTGTCAACGTGACAAAGGCTCAAGGCGAAACCGCTTAGACAGATTAATTTTTGTGATTAACATTAAAACAAACAAACGACTATATTAAAGAAAAGGACTAAAACTATGGCTGATTTAGCAAAAATCGTAGACCAACTTTCAGAACTTTCCGTATTGGAAGCTGCTGAACTATCAACATTACTTGAAGACAAGTGGGGCGTTTCTGCCGCTGCTGCACCTGTGGCTGTTGCCGCTGCTGCTGGCGCGGATGCTGCTGGTRAAGAAAAAACAGACTTTGACGTTATTTTGACTGCTGCTGGTGATTCAAAAATCGCAGTGATCAAAGAAGTTCGTTCGATCACGGGTCTTGGCTTGAAAGAAGCAAAAGATCTTGTTGATGGCGCACCAAAGGCCGTTAAAGAAGGTCTTCCAAAGGCGGACGCTGAAGAAATAAAAGCAAAACTTGAAGCTGCAGGCGCGGCTGTTGAGTTGAAGTAAATGATTTGATCCTCGCCCTAGGTGGGGATCTAAAAATGAAAACGCCCTTGGGAAACCTTGGGCGTTTTTTTTATTGCATAATTTTTACTAAAGATGTATTTTTATGAAAATTAATATTTAAGGGAATTTGTGATGAAGGCAAAATTTATAGTGACGGGGTTGGCCGTAAGCGCTTTGTGTGCAGTATTTATTGCGCTCACATTATACAATTCCGATCAAAAAGAAAAAACAGCAGGAAACATAAAGCTGACTAAAGAGTTTCAATTTTCCAATGTTGATACATTTCGGTGCCGCAAAAATGGGCGTGAAGCGCGTGTGAGTTTGGGTCGGTATGGTGATGCTCATTTTTCTACGTATGGTGAAAAAGACGGCTTTGTGAACTCGCAAGCAAAATCATATTACCCTGCTATGAATATGACCCAAGCCCAAAAATATGCGGGCGCGTTCTGTGATAAAAATCCATGGCCTAAGAAGCTTGTTTTTACCCCCTTATCTTGAGTGCAAATTGTCTGCGGGCGGTAATTTCGCGTTCTTTGCGGTCGTATATAATTGTTTCGACTATTTTTGCGCGTCTGCGCACTTCATTATAGTGTTGGGTGTCCCTGTGCGCAGCGTTGGCAAATGTGGTGTTGATCCGTGTGATGGTTTCGGATGGATCGCGTGCATGGTCTATGAATTTATGGGGTGTTTTGGCGATCTGTGTCGCGCGAGATGTGAAAAACGCGTGCGCTTTATGCATTTGAAGCTTCTGGGCCTGTTTTTTTCTTTGGGTGATGTCCTGCAAACGCAGAACTTTATCATTGAGAATCTTGTGAGATGCCGAGAGTATTTTAAATGATGTATGGATATTGATGTGAAAATCAAACACGTTGGAATCCTTATTATGAAGGACTTGATGCAATGTGAGCATTTTTGTCGGCTCAATGTGTGGCTTGGTCCATATTTTTTTGAGCATAGCGCGGTTTTCCTTTTGTTCAGGTGAAATAATATGTTAATTTATAGCGAATGTCAAGAAAGTGCTTGCATTCTGTGTCATTTACCGCTAAAACGCGCATACACTTAAGGCTCGAGACATAAATTGATCGCAAAAGATACACGATAACCGATATAATGAACGCGGAAAGCACCGAGCAGGCTTTATCCGCGGTTTTTGGTATTTGATGCGCGTTTAACGAGGAGGGGTAAAACCCCTCATGAGGATTGTAACGCCATGGCCGCGAAAAAAGCATCTACCAAAAAATTATCATATAACGAAGTTGACGCCCTTTCTTTTACAGGGAAAAAACGTGTACGTCGTTCCTTTGGGTCAATTCCCGAAGTGATCGAAATGCCAAACTTGAATGATATCCAGTGTAATTCTTATGCTGAATTCTTAAAGGATGGTTTGGGTAATGTTTTGACAACATCATTCCCAGTGAATGATTTTGCGGGTAAGGCTGTAATCGATTACGTTTCTTATGAAATCGAAGAGCCGAAATATGACGAAGAAGAATGTATCCAACGCGATATGACTTATAACGCGCCAATGCGTGTGACACTTCGTTTGTCTGTGTTCGATATTGACGAAGACACAGGATTGAAATCAATTCGCGATATTAAAGAACAAGATGTTTACATGGCTGACATGCCAATGATGACACGTCGCGGGACGTTCATTGTGAACGGTACTGAGCGTGTGATTGTTTCTCAAATGCACAGATCACCTGGTGTGTTCTTTGATCATGATGGTGGTAAGACACACGCGTCTGGTAAATTCTTATTCTCAACACGTGTTATCCCTTACCGTGGATCTTGGTTGGACYTTGAATTCGATGCAAAAGACATCTTGAATGTCCGTATTGACCGTCGTCGTAAGTTGCCTGTCACAACATTCCTTCGTGCGTTGGATTCTGCAGATACAGAAGCGGCTCGCGCGGATGCTTTGGACAAAGGCGAAGATTTAAATCCATTGGTTGTTCAAGGGATGACGAATGAAGAAATCTTGAACACGTTCTATGACACTGTCATGTACAAGAAGGATAAAAAAGGGTGGAAAGCCCCGTTTGAAACGGATGGTTTGCGCGGTCAAAAACTGATTGAAGACTTGGTTGATGCAAAAACAGGTGCGGTTGTTGCAAAAGCTGGCGATAAAATGACACCACGTAAGTTGAAGAAGTTCGCTGAAGATGGCTTGAAGAATATCTTGATCTCTGAAGAGCAAATTTTGGGCAGCTATTTGGCTGTTGATATGTTCGACGAGAAAACAGGTGAAATTGTTGCCGAAGCCGGGAATGAAATTGACCAAGATGTTTTGGATATCATTGAGCAACGCGGCATGAAAGAATTGCCATTACTTGCAATTGATCATGTGAATACAGGCGCGTTTTTGCGTAACACATTGATGGCGGATAAATGTTCAACACGTGAAGAAGCGTTGATCGATATTTATCGTGTTCTTCGCCCAGGTGAGCCGCCGACCGTTGAGTCAGCAGAAAAATTATTTAAAACATTATTCTTTGATGCAGATCGTTATGATTTGTCGGCTGTTGGTCGTGTGAAAATGAATCAACGTCTTGAATTGGACGCACCAGATACTCTTCGTACTTTGACGAAGCCTGATATCCTTGCGATCTTGAAATATCTTGTTGGTTTGAAAGACGGTAAAGGCGATGTTGATGACATTGATAACCTTGGTAACCGTCGTGTGCGTTCCGTTGGTGAATTGATGGAAAACCAAATCCGCCTTGGTTTGACACGTATGGAACGTCCAATTCGTGAGCGCATGTCATCTGTTGAGATTGACACATACATGCCGCATGATTTGATTAATTCAAAACCATTGCAAGCGGCGATCCGTGAATTTTTCGGATCATCACAATTGTCACAGTTTATGGACCAAACAAACCCATTATCAGAAATCACGCACAAGCGTCGTTTGTCTGCCTTGGGACCAGGTGGTTTGTCACGTGAACGTGCCGGATTTGAGGTGCGTGATGTTCACCCAACTCACTATGGTCGTATTTGCCCGATTGAAACACCAGAGGGACCAAATATTGGTTTGATTAACTCTCTTGCAACATTCGCGCGTGTGAATAAATATGGCTTTATCGAAAGCCCGTACCGTAAAGTTGCCAAAGGTTTGGTCACGGATGAGGTTGTTTATTTGTCAGCCATGGAAGAGTCTCGTTATACAGTGGCGCAGGCGAACTCCAAATTATCTGACAAAGGCGCATTCGAAGCGGAATTTGTTTCATGTCGTGCAAACGGCGAAAACGTTATGGCGACAGAAGATCAAATTGATTTGATTGACGTGTCACCAAAACAGGTTGTGTCTGTTGCGGCGTCTCTTATTCCWTTCTTGGAAAATGATGATGCGAACAGAGCCTTGATGGGTTCAAACATGCAGCGTCAGGCTGTGCCTTTATTGGTGTCTGATGCTCCATTGGTTGGAACTGGAATGGAAGCGATCGTGGCGCGTGACTCACAGGCGGCGGTCACTGCAAAACGTGCAGGTATCGTTGACCAAGTTGACGCAAAACGGATTGTTATTCGTGCAACTGAAGAGTTGAAATCGGACGAAGCGACGGTTGATATTTACCGTTTGCAAAAATTTCAACGGTCGAACCAAAACACATGTTTGAACCAGAAACCATTGGTGAAAGTCGGCGATATGATCCGTAAGGGTGATATTATTGCGGATGGTCCATCAACGGACCTTGGTGAATTGGCGCTTGGTCGTAATGTGTTGACCGCGTTTATGCCATGGAATGGTTATAACTTTGAGGATTCGATCCTGATTTCAGACCGCATTGTGAAAGATGATGTTTATACATCGATCCACATTGACGAATTTGAAGTGATGGCGCGTGATACAAAACTTGGTCAAGAAGAAATCACTCGTGAYATTCCAAATGTTGGTGAAGAAGCCATGCGTCACTTGGATGAAGCGGGTATTGCCTATGTTGGCGCCGAAGTGAAGCCAGGGGATATCTTGGTTGGTAAGGTGACACCAAAAGGCGAAAGCTTGATGACACCAGAAGAAAAACTTCTGCGTGCGATCTTTGGTGAAAAAGCGTCTGATGTTAAAGACAGCTCGTTGCGCGTTGGCGCTGGGGTTGGTGGAACTGTTGTTGAAGTTCGTGTCTTTAATCGTCGCGGTGTTGATAAAGATGCCCGTGCGATTCAGATTGAAAAAGAAGAAATCGAAGCATTAGCAAAAGATCGCGATGATGAGCGTACGATTTTGGAAGGTGGTTTCTATAACCGCTTACAAGATTTGTTGGTTGGTCAGGATGTTACGTCCGCACCAAAAGGCACATCATTGAAGAAGGGATCCAAAGTGACGGCGAATGACCTTGAAGAATTACAAAAAGGTCAATGGCGTCAAGTTTCAATAGATCGAGGTTTATCAGAGAGTAAATATCAGCCGGTGTCTTAACTAAATTTTCCTTGACTAACTGCTCTACAATTTGATCTCCGACACCGACAATATTCATTGCCTTGCGC
>NVSI01000054.1 GCA_002401195.1 Alphaproteobacteria bacterium | reverse complement strand
CGCTCTCTTAAAATCTCGGAACGGCGCTCATCAGATGATGCGGAAAATGTTATCGTTCATACAATCAAGGATGAATTGACGGGCAATATGTTTGATATGGCCGCGCGTGCCCATCATGAGATCACATTAATACCGTTTGTTTATAACCCTGATGAGGGACGTTTAAAGATTGCTTTGAAAAAGGATGTTCCGTTTGCTTTAACCAACAGTGTCATGCGTAGCGGTCATAATATTGATGAACGGCGCTGGTCTGGTCATGGGCTTGAGACATTAAATATTGATGCCGAAGAGATGGACGATGATGCGCGCGTTTTGATGCATGCTCACTTTGGAATGCGTACCGCTGTTGATGCCGAATTTTTGGAAGGGCCAAAAGGATTTCCCGCGCCAGATTTGATCGAAAACTATATTGAAACGGTGTATGTCGAATTGTCGGAAACGCAACCGAAATGGGAACGGAATTATTCATTGATTGATGCGGAACGTATTTTACATGCGATTAACGCGGGGTATATCCCTGACGCCTGGTTGGAAGTTCAAATTGAAACGTTAATGCGTCACTTTGGGATGGAGCAAACACCGTGGATGCATGAAGAATTGCCAGTGGGAAAAACGCCGCCGCCTGACGATATGATTTTAGATGTTGAAAAAATTTTCAAGTGGGATCCCGATGCGGCCGAAAAACAGATGGAAAACCACGAAAAGGATAAAGGAAAAGTTGATGAACGTTTCCGCGTTGTAAAAGGAAAATCAGGGCAATTGCGCGCAAAGAGATCGTTGTTTGTTGGCGAAGGTCAAAAAGAGGGCGCAAAAACGGGCGTTGCCTCATCTGAACATGATTTTATTGTTCCCCAAGACGGAGTGATTAATCGCGCAGCCTTGTTGTTTTTGACGGCAGATTTAAAAGGGGACACGTTGGTCGGGTTTGATTACGAAGAAATGCCCGCACCATATCGCCTTGGTCAAAAAGACAAAATGATGAATATGCCGACGATTGATCTCCCGAAAAAGCTCTCTCATATTGATGATGTCAAAGAATTTCTTGCGGAAAAATTCGGAACATCTGTTGAGCATGTCGGGCAGATGGGCGAAAGTTTCTTGACCATGAAAGACATGATGCCCCAACGCACATATATGTTTGCCATTGGCAGTGTTCCCAATGAATGGATGGGAAAACAGACAAAAAAATGGTGTAAGACAAGCGCGCTGTGGCAGTTGGAACCTGATTACAAATGGAGTATGTTATTTCGCTATGGCATGATGAATGCTATGCAGTCTATGAATATAACGGCAGGGCGCAATCTTGATCCGCGTGTCAAACGGGATGGACAAAAATTTGGCCAGCTAAAATCGGTTACAACGCGTGGAGGCGATGGTGCAAAAGTTGATACAAACTCTCATAAAAGTTGGTTCAAATCTTCAAAAGGGAATGACAATGACATGGGCGCGTCTTCGTCTCGGCTCAAACGATATACCGTCCCTCAAAAAACACATGGATAATGATCTGTTTGATTTTGAGCGCATAAAACGCAATCGAGAATTTGCACAATCCCGATTGCAGGATCATAATTTTTTAATTCATAAATCAGTGGAACGTGTCCTTGATAATCTGAGAGATATTCAGCGTGACTTTAAAAAAATCGCAGTGATCGGATCGCGTGGCGCCGATATCCTTAAGGCTTGTTTTCCTAAAAAATCAGTGACCGTCTTTGATATCGTAAAGGGGCGGGGCGTTGATAGGCTCATGAAGGATGAAATTCCAGATTTAAAGGAAGGGCGTTATGATTGCGTGATCGTTTTGCCATACCTGCATACGGTGAATAATGTCCCCGCGTTTTTACAAACGGTAAAACTTGCTCTTAAACCTGATGGTTTGTTTTTGTGCTGTTTATTTGGTGGAACAACGATCCAAGAACTCCGACAATCGATTATGCAGGTGGAGTTAAAATCCCGTGATGGCGCCGGGCAACATATTCACCCTATGATCGATCATTATCAATTTGCAGGCTTACTACAAAGCGCTGGATTTGCGTTGCCCGTGGTGGATTATGATCGTGTTCATGTCCGTTATTCTGAATTGATCACACTCTATAAAGATATTATCGGTATGGGGGAGGGGAATGCCTTGATTGAAAAACCTCAACCCATTGATGATATCAAAAGTGAGATTGAGAATTATTATCGAGAGAATTTTTATAACGAAGGTTTTGTCGCGACATTTGATATCTTGCATGGTATTGGATGGAGCCATCACGAAAGCCAACAACAACCGGCTCGCCGCGGAAGCGGAGAAGTCAGTTTAACGGAGATTTTATAATGCTAGATGTACATATTTTACCAATCCTAGATGATAATTACGCGTTTGTCATACGTTCAAACGGCGTTGTGGGTGTGATCGATCCGGGCGAATCAAAACCATTTATTGATTTTTTGGATGATAAGGGCTGGCCGCTGGATATGGTGATTAACACGCATCACCATGGGGATCATACGGATGGAAACACAGATCTTTTGGATAAATATAATGCGAAATGGATCGCACCAAAAGAATGCGGCACGGCCGATGAAGTTTTAACCGAAGGCACTCCATTTGTTTTTGGCGGTACTGAATTTCAAATTATTCACGGCAGTGGCCATACAAAAGGGCATGTATGTTTATATTCCGCGGCGGACAAAGTTTTATTCTCGGGCGATAATTTATTCGCAATGGGATGCGGGCGTTTATTCGAAGATACGCCAGCGGCCATGTTCGAAGGCCTTCAAAAATTAAAATCTCTCCCCGATGATGTGACTGTGTATTTCGGACATGAATATACGGCCTCGAACGCGAAATTTTCTGCGCATATTTTGCCTGATAACAAAGATATTGCGGATCGTTGTGAAACGGTCTTGACGCAATCATGCACAATCCCAACAATGATGGGCGTTGAAAAGAAAACAAATCCATTTTTGATTGCAGATACAGCCGAAAAATTCACGGAATACCGAGCCGCCAAGGACAACTTTTGACATATTATCTTAATTCTGCTATAAAGACATATATTGCTTAAAAAATAAAGGTATGTTTCTTATGAACACGATTGTTGACGTTGAAAAAGGGTTAAATGAATTTCGCGAACTTGTGAAAAATGATGGCGAAAAGCTGCCACAAAAAATTCATGATTTGTTGCGAGATTCAAAAGATCATCAAGGGCTTATTGTTTCTGAGGCCTTAGAGGCGTTGCCTCGAATATTTGAGGATGGCTGGACTGGTGTCCCTCGCGTTATGATCCTTACTTTATTGGACGAGGCGCCTCAATATCATGATGAAATTCTTACTCCAGTGTTCAAAATGCTTCCTGATATGTTTGAGGAAAATCCAGCCGAGACACTGTCGATACTGAATGCCTTACAGGTGAAAAGGTTAAAACGCCATGATGAGGTTGTCTCCATAACGTTAAAGATTATTCCTGATATGTTTGAGAAAGATGCAAATCAAGCCCGGCATATGGTGAATGGCTTACTAAATTGCTCACCAGGATTTAATGATGTTATTGTTTCTGTCGTCTCAGACATGCTTCCTGATATGCTTGAAAAAAATGCTAAAGAAGCCAGAGTTGTGGAAAGAATGTTAGTTGAAAAGATGTACGACGATTTTGAATCGATTGTGAACACGTCACTTTTTGAACGTGCGATGAAAATGGGTGTGGGGGCTCAGCTGTTTACGAATACTCTGGCGCGCGCTGCGTTTAATGAAGCCGTGGACCTGAATAAAGGCAAGCCAGAATCGATGGATAATAGCTGTATTGATACGGGGCGTTATGTTGTTTCCAAACAATCAAATGAGAGCGAACGTCACACAGTGATGATTGAGGATCCAGATAACAAAGGTACCGTGATTGTTCTTGCAGGATGTTTTAATGGAACTGTTGCCGAGTTTAAATCGGCAATTGAAGAGACCCATAGTGACGAGAACTCGAACGATCGTAAACATTACGACCGCGTTCATGCCGCGGCCGTGAAATTCCAAAAAAGATTGCAAATGGCCTAAATTTAGGCAACCGCCTCGGAAGATTCTGAATCTTCTTGTTCGGCCAAGAATTTATCGGCCTCTAAGGCGGACATGCATCCCATTCCTGCGGCTGTGATGGCCTGACGGTATAATTTATCTTTGACGTCTCCGGCGGCGTAAACACCCGGCACATTTGTCGCGGTCGAATCGGGGGCGGTGATGATATATCCCTCATCATCCATATCCAGTTTGCCTTTGAATAATTCCGTTGCAGGGTCGTGCCCAATGGCCACGAACATACCGTCACATGGAACGGTGGTTTCCACGCCTGTTTTTGTGTTTTTAATACGAACGCCAGTGACACCTGGGATGCCTTCTTCGCCGCGTTTAATGCCTTCGACTTCTTCAACCGTGCTATCCCAAATTACCTCGATTTTTTCATTCGTGAACAGACGTTTTTGCATCACTTTTTCGGCGCGCAATTCATCGCGGCGGTGAATAAGTGTTACTTTTGAACAGAAGTTAGTAAGGAACAATGCTTCCTCAACGGCGCTGTTCCCACCGCCAATAACGGTGACTTCTTTGCCGCGAAAGAAAAACCCATCGCATGTCGCACATGCGGACACGCCAAGGCCTTGGAATGTATGTTCGCTTTCTAGGCCAAGCCAGCGTGCCTTTGCCCCTGTGGAGATGATAACCGTTTCGGCAATGTATGTGTCGCCGCTTTCGCCTTTGCAAACATAAGGACGTTTTGAGAGGTCGATATCCGTGATGAAATCATGAATCATTGTCGTTCCGACATTTTCGGCCTGAGCCTTCATTTGTTCCATCAAGAACGGGCCTTCGATCGCCTCGGCAAAGCCTGGATAATTTTCAACCTCTGTCGTGATCATCAATTGACCGCCTGGTTCACGGCCAAGAGCCATAACAGGCGATAAATTGGCGCGGGCGGCGTAAATCGCGGCGGTGTATCCCGCAGGGCCAGAACCAATGACGAAGACTTTTGTTTTTATTTCTTTATTACTCATAATCTATTCCTAGGTTTCTTGGGCGTGGATTGCAAATCGTTTTTGTATTTCATCCGCAACCATTTTGGCATCATTCAACGGTTCGTAATTCCATGTTTCCAGTTCGCCTTCAAAAACGCGGAGGCCGCCATGGTTTTCAAGAGAGGCGTACAGCCGATCAAATTTCGCAGATCCGCCAATAAGGGGCAGGCGGTATGTCGGTTTTCCAGTTGTGAGTGCATCCGATAACATGGATGTGCTGTCTTCGGTGACAAGGAGAGCATCAGCCTCGGCCAAAAATGCATGATAGGGGTTGTCGCCAGTGCCATCCCATATGTAACAATTTGGTGTTGAAAAGAGGGAGGCAATTTGATCTTGGATATGAGCGGGTGTTCGGCGTGAACACGTGATTAAAACGCCACATTCCCCAGATTGTAAATAGGGCAGAAGTTGCGAAAATAAAATTTTGGCAAAATTATCAGGCATGGAATGCGTTTTGCTGTTCCCGCCAATCATGATGGCAATTTTTCGTTCAGGAAGATGGCTAAACATGTCTTTAAATCGCGTAGCGGCGCCCTGAAGAGATGCATTATGAATGCGGTTTGGTGCGCCTTTTGTCACAATCACATTATCGCCCGTGACATTATCGTGGGCGGGGATGGCGACCAAATCAAAATATTTTGGATCGATCCGTGGGTTTTGAATGAAAACTTTAAAAGCCTTTGGGATTGATAGGCTTGCGCTGACGGCCTTGCGACCAGAGGCAAGCACTATATCAGGCCACGCGCCGTCACAATCGTTAGAGGTCGGCCAGTCATCGTTTTTTATCGCCCATCGCGGCGCTTTTTTTATAATGTGGGGGCATAAGAGATTAAATGGAAATTTTAATCCAATATGTTTGACAAGAACATTTGAAACGCCTAAATGTTCTGCAATACCAAGGCACTGGTTTTCAGTACCGGCCATTCCTTCTGTGACAATCCATAAGTTTATGTCTTTATTTGACGAAAAATTGTAATTTTCTGTCTCTTTTTCGCTTGTGCTTTCCATGGAAGAAATTTATAAGCTGTTTCATCATCTTAAACAAAGGATTTTTAATATGTCGACGGGCGCGGTTCAAAAGAAAGTAAAGTTGGATAAAATTGATCGTAAAATTTTGAATGACCTTCAAAATAACGGTCGCACGACGAATGTGAGTTTAGCGAACAATGCAGGTATTTCTGCGCCGCCTTGTTTGCGCCGTGTTCGCGCATTGGAAGAATCAAAAATCATCATCGGGTATCATGCGAATTTAAACGCGCCAAAGTTGGGCTATGGTGTGACATCTTTTGCAACGGTTCGTTTGAAAAATCAAGGTGAGGCGGATCAGCTTGCCTTTGAAAAGGCCATTGCAAAATGGGATGTTGTACGCGAGGCGTATGGCATTGCGGGGGATTACGATTATATGCTTCGCGTTGTGGCAAAGGATTGGGAAGATTATCAATCCTTCATGAGCGATAAATTATTAAAAATTTCGAATGTCGCATCCGTGCGATCCGCAATGACGATGAAGACCTGTAAGTATACCCCTGGTGTTCCTTTGGACATTGATTAAGGGTAGAGACGCTCTTTACTCCAAATATCATCATGATCGGGCGTATAAACAAAACGATCATGAGTGCGATAGTCTTTTTGTGTCCAAAACTCCATCTTGGATGGTGTCACGCGATATCCGTTCCAATGGTCAGGGCAGGGGATGTTTTCCTCATTTTTGAACTGCTCTCGCACGGCATTGATTTTATCTTCATAAATACGTTTGTCAGGAAGCGGTTGAGATTGCAACGATGCATAGGACGCAATTTGGCTTTCCCGAGCGCGTGAATGAAAATATTTCGTCGTTTCTTCGCGAGGTATAATTTTTGCTATACCGTTAATTCTAATTTGTTTGAGGAGCGATTTCCAATGAAAGCCGAGCGCGACATTCTGATTTTCGGCTAACTCTTGTCCTTTTTGGCTTTGGCTATTTGTAAAAAAAACAAAGCCATTGTCATCGTAATCCTTTAACAAGACAATGCGTGAAGATGGGTGTCCATCACCGTCGACTGTGGATAGACACATGGCATTGGGGTCGTTGGGTTCGTTTTTTATCGCCAACGCCATCCATTTGGAAAATAAAATAAATGGATTGTTATCCACTGTAATACATGTCGAACTCAACAGGGTGAGGCGCAGTTTCAAACCGTTCAACATCTTCCATTTTTAGGTCGATATAGGCCTTGATCGTGTCTTTTGTAAAGACGTCGCCCTTGAGAAGGAATTTGTTATCAGAGGCTAATGAATCCAATGCCTCGCGCAACGATCCACACACCGTTGGAATTTTTGCCAATTCGCGCGCTGGAAGATCGTACAGGTTTTTATCCATGGGATCGCCCGGGTTGATTTTGTTTTGAATACCATCAAGGCCAGCCATCGTCATCGCCGCATAGGCCAAATAAGGGTTCGCCATTGGGTCTGGGAATCGGACCTCAACGCGGCGTGCCTTTGGCGTTGTTGCCATCGGAATACGGCAAGACGCCGAACGGTTGCGCGCGGAATAGGCCAATAATACGGGCGCTTCATATCCAGGCACAAGGCGTTTATATGAATTGGTGGATGGGTTTGTAAAGGCGTTTAAGGCCTTTGCATGTTTTATAATGCCACCAATATACCACAGGCACTCTTGGGATAAATTCGCGTATTCTTCGCCGGCAAAAACAGGCGTTTTGCCTTTGAATAAAGATTGGTGGCAATGCATTCCCGATCCGTTGTCGCCAAAAACAGGCTTTGGCATGAATGTCGCTGTTTGACCAAAGGCGTGCGCAGTGTTGTGAACCACATATTTATAAAGTTGAACGTCATCCGCGCTGTTGGTTAATGTATCGAACTCAATCCCGATTTCGCCTTGGGATGGGGCGACTTCGTGRTGGTGTTTTTGAACATGGATACCGACATTATGCATGACAGACACCATTTCTGAGCGAATGTCTTGCATGCTATCGACGGGAGCCGTTGGAAAATATCCACCCTTTACGCCGGGGCGGTGGGCAGAATTACCATCAGAACCGTAATCTTTAGCCGTGTTCCATGGGCTTTCGACTGAATCGATCTCATAGCTCATGCCTTTTGGTTCGGTCGAAATTTTTACATCATCGAAAATGAAAAACTCTGGCTCTGGGCCGAAAAAGATTTTGTCTGCAATCCCTGTGGATTTAACGTGAATCTCCGCTTTTTTGGCAATGGAGCGTGGATCGCGCTCGTATGGTTCTTTTGTGTACGGATCGCATACATCACAAAATACAATCAATGTTGGTTGTGCGGTGAACGGGTCAACGCAAATGCGGTTGTAATCAACAGTCAACAACATGTCGGATTCATGGATTTCTTTCCATCCTGCGATGGATGATCCGTCAAAATAAAACCCTTCATCAAGAAATCCTTTGTCGACATAGGACGCGGCATAAGAAGTGTGTTGCAATTTTCCACGTGTATCGGTGAAGACAAAATCAACATATTCAATGTTATTGACGCCAATAATTTTCATCAGATCATTCGCGTTTTTTGCAGATTTTAATGCTTTGGTCATGGTTTAGAACCCTTTTTACATGTGTTGTTACAAGGCCATCTTATGAAAGATTCGCGATTTTGCCTATGAAGAAGGATGTTTTTTACACAATTAATACAAATATTTTCTTGACGGGGAGGGGGTGTTTCAGGCATTAAAACACAACGCGTAAGATATGGCGATTGTAGCTCAGTGGTAGAGCCCTCGGTTGTGATCCGAGTTGTCGCGGGTTCGAACCCCGTCAGTCGCCCMATCTTGCACGTGTTATTCGTCCCTGTTGACATGATCTTAAAAATGTCGATAGTGTCGGAACAATAAAGTGGACCTGGCGGCTGTGGCGAAATTGGTAGACGCACCAGATTTAGGTTCTGGCGCCGTGAGGCGTGGGGGTTCAAGTCCCTCCAGCCGCACCATCTATAAWATCACCCCCTAAAACACCATCTAACACCTTGAAAGGTATGGATAAATTGGCGGTTCTAGCGCCCTTATTTCGGTCATAGCGAATACGGTCTGCAAAGGCGAGTTTTAG
>NVSI01000053.1 GCA_002401195.1 Alphaproteobacteria bacterium | reverse complement strand
TGGCGGGCACAACGCGCGATGTGTTGGAAGTTCATCTTGATATTAATGGATATGCGGTGACGTTGTTTGATACCGCGGGTTTGCGCCCTGAACAATTATCGGATATGCATGCCCAAGATAAAATCGAGGCGGAAGGGATTAAGCGCGCTTTAAAAATCGCGACTGAGGCGGATTTTAAAATTTTACTGTTTGATGGCACGGAATATGACCTGCATCCACAAACATTGGCGCTTAAGGACGATCGGTCTATTATTGTCGTGAATAAATGTGATGTACCCCCTTCGTCATTGCGAGAAGCGCAAGCGACGCGGCAATCTAGTTATGGTGATTATATCGAAATATCAGCCAATACAGGAGCGGGCCTCGATACCCTTATTGACCATGTTTCACGTGAAACATCGGCGTTATTAGAAGAGGCGCAAAATACGCCAAGCCTGACCCGTGCGCGGCATCGCGAGGCCTTGGAAGAGGCGATGGATCATATTTCTAGGGCTTTATCGGGGTTTAGTCCCGATATGATCGCCGAGGATATTCGTATGACAGTTCGTGCGATTGGGCGCATTACGGGACGCACAGATGTTGAAGATTTGCTTGATATTATCTTCCGTGATTTTTGCATCGGCAAATAGATAATTAAATGTATAGTATAGAGCCGTAAACCTTGCTTTTCTTAGGTTTTTTCTGCTATAACCCGCTCTATGGAACAAAATTTTGATGTCATTGTTGTTGGTGGTGGACATGCGGGGTGCGAGGCGGCGGCAGCATCCGCGCGCATGGGCGCACATACGGCGTTGGTCACACATCGCAAGGATACAATTGGCGTGATGTCGTGTAATCCCGCGATTGGCGGCCTGGGTAAAGGGCATCTTGTGCGTGAGATCGATGCGTTGGACGGCATTATGGCGCGTGTGACGGATCAAGCGGGCATTCAGTTTCGGATGCTCAATGCCTCTAAAGGCGCGGCAGTACGCGGCCCAAGAACGCAAGCCGACCGAAAATTATATCGCGAAGCGATGCAAAAAGAGATTTTTAACGCGCCAAATTTGACAGTGATCGAGGGCGGAGTTGATGATTTAATTGTTGATGGAGATATCGTCAAAGGCGTTGTTCAGGCGGATGGAACGGAAATTTTTGCACCGGCGGTTATCATCACATCAGGGACATTTTTACGGGGGATGATTCACCGTGGAACGGACCAAATTCCGGCCGGCCGCGTTGGTGAAAAACCAGCCGTAAAATTGGGCGAAACATTGGAACGTTTGGGCCTGCCCCTTGGTCGATTAAAAACGGGAACGCCCGCGCGATTGGATGGAAAAACAATTGATTGGGATGTGTTGGAACGCCAAGAGGCGGATAAAAACCCCGTGCCTTTTTCCTATCTGACTGATAAAATCACCGTGCCGCAAATCGCGTGTCATATGACATACACAAATCCAGAAACTCACAAAATTATATTAGATAACAAAGAGCTAGCACCGATTTACTCTGGTCAAATTCAGGGTTCGGGCCCGCGCTATTGCCCGTCGATTGAGGATAAAGTCGTGCGCTTTGCTGATAAAGATCGCCATCAAATTTTCTTGGAGCCCGAAGGGCTGGATGACGATACGGTGTATCCAAATGGGATTTCAACGGCGATGCCAACGGATATTCAAGACGCAATGTTGAAAACCATTCCGGGCCTAGAAAATGCAAAGGTTTTGGAATATGGATATGCGATTGAGTATGATTACGTTGATCCGCGCGCACTTAAAAATACGTTGGAATTAAAGGCGCTGAGTGGCTTGTATCTGGCGGGTCAAATTAATGGCACCACAGGGTACGAGGAGGCCGCGGCGCAAGGATTGATGGCTGGCCTGAACGCGGCGCGCCATGTTTCACATGAAACATTCACGCTGGATCGGGCCGAGGCTTATATTGGTGTYTTGATTGACGACCTCATCACGCGTGGCGCGCCAGAACCGTACCGTATGTTTACGTCACGCGCGGAATATCGTTTGTTGTTGCGTTCGGATAATGCGGATCAACGCCTGACGGATAAAGGCATTGAGTGGGGATGCGTTGATTCCACGCGTGCGGATGTTTGGAATATTAAAAAAGAAAAATTAGAAAAGGCGCGCGCTTTAACAACATCCCTGARGGCCACGCCCAATGAATTAGAGGCGTATGGAATCACCGTGAATAAGGATGGAAAACGCCGCAATGTTGGTGAGATTTTATGCTACCGAGATGTGTCTTGGGATAATTTATGTGATATTTGGCCTGAATTGAAAGAGATTGAACCTGTTATTTCTGAACAAATTCAGATAGATGCAGGATACGCAGGATATATTGATCGTCAAATGGCGGATATCGCCGCATACCGTAAAGATGAGAATTTAGAGCTTCCAGATGGTTTGGATTACGCGGCGATTGGATCATTATCCAATGAAGTGCGCCAAAAATTGGAAGCCGCCCGACCAACGACATTGGGTGCGGCATCGCGCATTCCGGGTGTCACTCCGGCGGCGGTGATTGCCTTACTTCGCCATGTTAAGCGTAAGGGAAGCCATGCAGCCTGAAATTCGTGAAAAACTAGACCAATACCACGCGATTTTAAAGCGGTGGCAAAAAACGATCAACTTGGTGAGTCCTAAAACGATGGATGATGCGTGGTCGCGTCATTTTGAAGACAGCTTGCAACTTCTGCCACATATCCCGGAAGACACACAAACATTGTGGGATCTGGGGAGTGGTGCGGGTTTCCCAGGATTGGTGATCGCGATCAGCCGCCCTGATATCAGTGTAAATTTGATTGAGTCAGATACGCGAAAATCAGCGTTCTTATCGAATGTTTCACGTGAAACACTGTCTGGTAATGTCCATGTTCGCAATGATCGCTTGGAACAAATATTGAATGATTTACCGCCGCCTGACGTGATGACGGCGCGGGCTTTTTCATCATTGTTAAAGATTTTTACAATGACGCAAGCGGTTTGGGAATTGAATGAAAACATTGTTTTTGTCCTTCCAAAGGGACGGAATGTGTCCGTCGAAATCGATGAGGCGGAAACGAAATTTCAGTTTGATTTTGATGAAAAACCAAGCACCATTGATGACGAGTCCTGCATTTTAATTGTGAGTAACTTGCGCGTTTTGTAACTCTACGATTGAACGGAAGCCCTTGAATTTGCTAGGCTCACGCTATAGCGAGCGAGGTATTTATGATCCAATCATTTCCAACATCTAAAAAACAAAATTTAAAATCACCACGTATTTTTGCGATTGCCAATCAAAAAGGCGGTGTCGGAAAAACGACAACATCGATTAATTTGGCGACGTCCTTGGCCGCGGTCGGGAAGCGCGTTTTATTGATTGATATGGATGCACAGGGGAACGCATCGACGGGGCTTGGTATTCGTCGTGGCGACCGTGAATTAAGTTCTTATGATCTTTTGTTGAGTGGGAAAACGGTTGCCGATTGTGCCATTGGGACAAAGGTTCCACGGCTTTCCATCGTCCCGTCTTCTATGCATTTGTCGGGGGCTGAGCTGGAGCTGGTGAATGAGGAAAACCGTGAATTCCGTATTAAAGAAGCCTTGCGCGGTGCGGATCTGCCATATGATTATATTATCGTTGATTGCCCACCATCGTTGAATTTGACGACATTGAATGTATTGATTGCCGCGGATGCTGTGGTTGTGCCGCTGCAGTGTGAATTTTACGCGTTGGAGGGTTTGGCCCACCTTACAAAAACGATTGAGCGTGTGAAAAACACATTTAATCCTGATTTGATTATTCACGGTGTTGCTCTGACAATGTTTGATAAGCGTAACCGCCTGTCGGGCATGGTTGCGGATGATGYCCRMGSMTTTKYYGRTGACAAAGTTTACAAGACGGTTATTCCGCGGAATGTTCGTGTGAGCGAGGCGCCGTCATATGGTTTGCCGGCGATTGTGTATGATATGCGTTGCGCAGGGTCGCAGGCTTATATTCATTTGGCCAAAGAAATTATCAAGCGAGAGAAACAGCTTCTTGCTCCACAAAAAGAGGTGGCGTAAATGGCGGATGATTTAAACCCAAAAGCCCGCGGATTGGGGCGCGGATTGGACGCCTTGTTTGGCGAAGATGAAACCGCAAAAACCCAAGATACGCTGGCTGAATCGGCGGAAACCAAGGGCGCAAATGACATTATTTCCGATGATTTAAAACGGCGAAGTCTGCCTATTGAGTGGCTTCGCCCTTGTGCATTCCAGCCGCGAAAATATTTCGATGAAAGTACGATTGATGAATTGGCCGCATCGATATCTATTCACGGTGTTTTGCAGCCCATCGTTGTTCGTCCTTTGGCGGATGAAGAGAATGTCTATGAAATTATAGCGGGAGAGCGCCGTTGGCGCGCATCACAAAAAATCCAACTTCACGAAGTGCCTGTAACCGTTCAGTATTTGGATGATGCAGCCGTTCTTGAGATTGCCTTGATTGAAAATTTACAACGCGAAGATTTAACCGCGATTGAAGAGGCCGCAGCGTATCAGCAACTGATGTCCCATCACGGCCACACACAGGAAGAATTGGGAATTAAGCTTGGAAAATCGCGCTCCTATATTGCGAATACTTTGCGTCTTTTGACTTTGCCTGATGCGGTGCAGGCTTTTGTTAATAAAGGTGATTTAAGTGTTGGGCATGCGCGCGCGTTAATTGGTTTGGATAATGCCGAGGAATTGGCGCATCAAATCGTTCACGGCAATTTATCTGTGCGGGACGCGGAAAAGCTGGCTAAATCCTCGAAACCGTCAAAAAATGTTTCACGTGAAACATCCACTGAGTCTGACAAAGGGGTCAATACATTGGCCTTGGAAGATGAGGTGTCAAACGCATTGGGTATGATTGTGAAAATCAATGCGCGTCAATCTGGATCTGGATCAGTGAAAATTGATTATAAAGATCTGGATCAATTGGATGAAGTCCTTCATCGTTTATCAAAAGGCGTCGGGCGGTAATTTTCTGGAAAACAAACGCTTTTTATATTATGTTATGATTATAGATTATACTTTTTTAATTTTTAGGGAGCATGGAGATGAAAGTTTTAAAACGTTTAAAAGAAGTGTATTTTGACGCAACAATACGAAAGATTGAGGATGGATTTGATCTCATAGAAAATAGTCCTCAAAATGTTGAATATATTCCAGACCGGTTTTTAAATGAACAAGATGATTCAGGKTGGACTCTGTTAATTTTTGCTAGTTTTGCAAGACAAGCCGATGCAGTAGAAAATTTGTTGAGTCGGGGTGCTGATAAAAATTTAAAAACCGATTCTGATACGTCGGCCTATGATTATGCTTTTTTGACTTCACCAGAAATACCAGATCAGCTTGTTCAGAAATTAGTTATTAACTAATGTTGCGTCCTACCCCGCGCGGCGGCGACTAGGGTTATAACGCGCCAATTGAATGAGGCAATTTTTCGTGATGGATTCTTGATCGTACCCTGTTTTTTTTGTCATCATTTCTGCCTTGTTCAGCGCATCTAATGCGGATTCTAATATTGTAACGGGCCAGCGACTGAGTTGACGTTTAAATTCATCTTGTACTTTAAAAAATAACGGCGGAGTAAGGGATTTTACAGCGCTTTGCATGTCTTGCCCATYTTTGATTTTTGTGTTGGTCGCGTAAAGGCGCCAAAAATGATTTTGCATGGAACGAAGAAGAACAATCGGCGCCATCTGATCCCGAAAAAGACTGTCTATAATTGTATGGACGGTTTGAAGGTCGCCATCACCCACGGCATAGGTGAGTTTATCCATCGACCAATCGCGCACATCGCCGCTTGTGGCGTAAATGTCATTTGCGGAAATTTTTCCCATACGGTTGGATGAGGGCGCGCCTTCAAACCCTTCGTATCCTTTTGGTAATCCTTTGTATAATAAAAGTTTTTCAATTTCGTTGCGGGCGATGGCGCGGTCGCCAACAAGGGTTGATGAAAAAAGTTGAAGGGCATTTTGATCGATATTATATCCCGCATGTGTACACATATCGCGGATAATTTGAGAAAGATTACGTTCATCATCGACGTAACAGGGAACGGCCGCAGCATTTTTTGCGCTTTCGGCCAATTTACGAAGGGCGGATCGCGGTGTTAAGTTTCCGGCCTCAATCACGATTAATGTCCCTGCGGATGGTTCCTCCAGATACTCTTTCAAAATCGTGGACAGAGAATCGGCGCCATTTTTTATAATGATAAGACGATCCCCACCCATCATGGATTGGGCGTTGGCTTCGTCGTAAAAAGAGGCAGGATCTTCGATAATTTTATCGGTTGAGAGTGTCGCAACATTAAAGGGATCATTCAGGTCGGATACGATTGTTTTGCACATTGTTTTTGCGCGCTCTGTCATTAACCCTTGATCCGGGCCGTATACCACAATGACCCGCGCGGCGGGGTCTGGGCTTTGAACAAAAGGTTCAATTTGACGGAATGTAAGTTTCATTATTTGACACAAGCCTGTTGTTTGTTCCATAATATTCTAAATGAAAAATAAAAAAACATCTATAGGGTTGGTATTTAATCTTGYTGTCCTCGTCGGTTTCGCCGGTGCGGCCGGGCTGGGACTGTTCCGCAGCGAGACGAATTTTGAAGACGGTAATGTAGGGTGGTTTGAAATGGAACTGGCTGAACAAGGGCGGTTTGGTGCTATGGGTCCGAAGGGGCGGTTTGACGAAAGAAAATGTCAAAAATTAGGGATTTTTATTTATAACGATCAAACAAAAAAACTCTGTATTTAAAGAGTCGCAATCTATCTTGAAAAATACAGCTCAATTTGTGTTGTGATATTATCCGACAATGTATGTATCGCCTGCTTTCGCGCGTCACTTTCGGTGACAAATGTTGTGAATTGCCCCAATAAAATATTGTAACCCGTTGTTGCGCGAACTGTGCGTTTTAACACGCTTGTATTATTGTTTGTACGGATCAGTTCGAATGTCGCCATTTGGCGCAATTGCGCGCGCGATGCGTTATCATCCTTATCAATGCCAATTTCGACGATACTTTCGTTGATTGGAGAGATGACAAGACGATATTCAGGGGCCGAAGGGTACCCGTTTTTATAAAATTGATCGATTAAGGCATTGCGTAGCGCTTGTCYCTCGCGRTTTGGAATAACGGCAATTTCAACATTTTGCAACGCGGTCTTGATGGATGATTGATCCATGTCGGGGTTGTTTTTATAAACAGGTTCAAACCCACACGCGGAGATGAGTAAAAGAGTAATAAGTATAAGAAACGATTTCATGAAATATTTTTACCATGAAGGCGCACGCAGGCGAAGGTTTTTTTTGTTTGCATAACTTGATTTTGAAATGCTATAGTTTCATGACATAAAAATACACGCGATATAAAAAGGGATAGACGACATGTTGGATTCAGGAATGTACGATTTGGAGCAGGAAATAAAACAAGTGAGTCGGGCGAAAGGCTTGTCTTTAATTTTTGGCGCTGTGGCGGGTGTGATCGCAATGGCGGGAACGGTTGTTTTACAAGAAACAGGTGCGAGTTTCGGTGTGACCCAAGGCGCAATCCTCCTTTATGGGGGCGCATTGGGTTTTTCAGCATCAAGGTTGTGCCAATATATTAAACGTTTGGATATATCGCCATCTTTTAAGGTCAGCGCGCCTAAAATAATGACAGCATCCGCGGCAGGGATGTTTTTTGGATGCGCTGTCACTTTTGGTGGCGCGGCCGCAGTGCTTGGTAAAACGCCGTTATCGTCATGTGAAGACGTTAAAATCTCTACAAAAATTGATGGGGCGCTTCAAACGCAACCATCACACAAATGTAGTTTCGTTATTAAATAGATTGTCATTTATTTGCATAATTCATAAAAATGTGTTAAATAAATAACAATCAGAATGAAACATGAGAGAGCATAATGAAAAATAAAGGTGATTTAAAATGACGAAAAAAGATTTGAGAGATCATGGCCTCTCCGCTTTATTTGGTTTGATTAGCGGCGGTTCTATGGCTGCGGCGCTTCATATCGCGACTGCGAATGCTGGAGTTGTGGGCGAGACTCTTGTTATTGTTGGGGGTACTGTTGTTGGGGGAAGTGTTGTTGGGGGAAGTGTTCTTGCGAATGCATTTAAAACTTTGGGAGTAAAAGATCGATGCGCAAGTTTTATGATAGCTGGATGTGTGGGTGTGTTTGCGGTTTATGGAATGATATCAGAAAAAGATCAAAAACTCGCGTTTCAGGAGTGTGACGATTCCAAGAACGCGGCGCAATTGATGGATGGTAAAGAAGTGTTGAAAACCAACCGCTCTCCCCTTCCGAAAAATTGTTCGTTAAAATTCGAGTAAATGCCTATCCGACCACAACATTCACAATACGGTCGGGCACGACGATGATTTTACGAACGGTCAGGCCTTCGATGGCCTTTTGAACGGCGTTATCATTCATGGCCAATGTCTCAGTCGTTTCTTTGCTTGAACCCTTTGGCAATGTAATGGTCGCGCGGACTTTACCGTTCACCTGTACCCCGATTGTCACTTCTTCGCTGCCTAATAATGTTTCGTTCGCGATCGGCCACGCGGAATTGGCAACCAACCCTTCACCGCCCAGCATCTCCCATAATTCTTCGGCCAAATGCGGCGTTATCGGGGATAAAAGCTGTGACAATGTTGTGAATCCTTCGCGCATCACCCATGCCTCGTCTGTATTGGCAAGCATCAGCTCGCCAAGAGTATTCGAAAGAGTGCGAATACGCGCGACAACTTTATTCATGTGGAAATTATCAATGTCGGTCGTAACATCAAGGCGCGTTTGATGGATGAGAGCCAATGTTTTTGTGGCTTTTTCACCCAATTCAGGTTGCGCTGCATCCTTTGCAGGAAGGTGAGGAGCCGCATCCGCAACAATGCGATACAGCTTGTTAATATATTTCCATGATCCCTCGATACCGCTTTCTGTCCATTCGATATCTCGTTCTGGTGGAGAATCGGATAACACGAATAAACGCGCGGCATCGGCGCCATATGTATCCAAAATATCGGTTGGATCAATCGTATTATGTTTTGATTTCGACATTTTTTCATTGCGCTGGGCTTTAACGACAAGCTTTGTACCTTTTTCCGTCATTATGCCATCATCGCCTTCGATAATATCAGTTGGATAGACCCATTTTCCGTCTGAATTTTTGTACGACATATGCGTGACCATGCCTTGGGTAAATAGGCCTGTAAATGGTTCATCAAAATTCAAATATCCGCATTCCCGCAAGGCCTTTGTAAAAAATCGCGCGTAAAGAAGGTGTAAAACCGCA
>NVSI01000052.1 GCA_002401195.1 Alphaproteobacteria bacterium | reverse complement strand
AAAGTTGCCGTCTTTTTCTTTACAAAGCAATTTTGCTAGGTTAACCAAGTTATTGGCGTAAAGTTGTGATGATTGATTCGGTAAGCGCGACACTAAATCAGTATAACCRATSANTKGTNACRCCATGWKYRWYAACRAYTTTRYCKKYTWCGGTRMRYKSGCARTTMCCNCCCRYCGCNRGCGGCTAAATCAACAATCACGGATCCAGGTTTCATTGTTTTAACCATATCTTCGGTTACCAAGACAGGCGCAGGACGCCCAGGGATCAACGCCGTTGTCACAACGATATCTTGTTTTGCGATTGTTTCCGCAATCAATGTTGCTTGCTTTTTCTTATAGGCCGCGGACATTTCTTTTGCGTATCCACCGGCTGTTTCTGCATTTTCGGAATCGTCGTCTTCGACCATAACGAATTTTGCGCCAAGGGATTCAACTTGTTCCTTTGTCGCGGCGCGGACATCGGTCGCGGACACAACGGCGCCCAAACGACGTGCGGTTGCGATGGCTTGTAACCCTGCAACACCGACCCCCATAATGAATGTTTTGGCGGGGGCGATTGTCCCTGCCGCGGTCATCATCATGGGCATGGCGCGGCCGAAACTGTTCGCGGCCTGAAGGATAGATTGGTATCCAGCTAAATTCGATTGAGAGGATAAAATATCCATGTTTTGAGCGCGTGTAATGCGTGGCATGAGTTCCATCGCAAGCGCGGTAACGCCAGATTTTTTAAATGCGGAACAATCCTTGGCAAAAGAAAATGGAGCCAAGGCGCCAATCACGATCGCACCTTTTTTCATTTTTGCGACGTCTTTTGCGTCAGGTGCGTTAATGCAGAAAATAACATCGGCCTTCGCGATTGCTTCGGCGTTTGTTTTTGCGATTGTCGCGCCAAGAGATTTGTAATCGGCGTCGGCGTAGGATGATTTGTCCCCTGCGCCCTTTGTAACGATCATGGCGCACCCAAGAGCAGTTAGTTTTTTTACGGTCTCGGGGATGGCGGAAACGCGAGTTTCTGTTGTGTTTGTTTCTTTTAAAACGGCAATGGTGACGCTCATGTCAATATATCCTGAATTGTTTGATTGGAATGACAATAGAAACAAATGAGACGTTTGTGAAGATATTTACGCAGTCAATTCACATGAAATTTTTACAGGAGGCCTGCTTCGCGTAATTCTTTGGAGAGTTGAGGGTCGATGTCGGCGGGTGACACGTCAGCATCAGGGTTGAATATTTTAAAATCTTTGGGGGCTTTTTCGTGTGGGAGGTAGCGCCACCCTTGAATGTGACGATGCGGGGCGGGGACAGTTAAAATAATATCAGGGTGCATTGTGATTAAACAAAATTTTTTTCCGCTTTCGTCTTTTAACGTTTCAATGTTTTCTATTTTTTGGCGGACGCTGATTTGTTGCTTAATAATCCAATAGAGGCTTCCACCGTTTAAAATTTCGTTCGCGCGCGTTGGTGTGCCTCGTGTTGTGATAAAGGCGCCGGATCCAGATGCATAGACGCTTTCGCGGTGCGTTTGCTGTATTTCATACAAATGTTGGACGCTCTCGACGCCGACGCCAGTTCTCAGCACGTTGACTGCATGCATATTTATGTTTCCCAATGGTTGAAATGCCTTTATAATCCTTACCATGACTATTTCTAGCCTTGTTTCAAGGGCAATATTATCAAGTCTAGTTCTGATTACGGTTTGCGTGTCGTTTGCTCGTGCGCAAGATCGTTTTGACGTGCGCGATATGGCGGGCCATTCGGGCGTTGGGGGGTACACACATATCACGATAATTTGCGTGTGAATGAACGGCGTTCCAATCATGATTACAACCCAACACCGTTGTTAGGTGCCACGCCTTTTAATGATGGGGCGGTCTCTGTTCGTGATCAAGGCGTCGGTTCTGTCTCTCGATCGGTAGAGGTTGAAAAACCAACGAAATTAGAAGGGTTTTACAGGGAGCGCTCAAAGGACGAAACGTTAACTCAGTTTGGATATGATCTTTTTTATCAAAAAAACAGCCTTCAAGCACAGTCAACAAATGGCGCCTTACTTGCGCCAATGGGGGTTGTTCAGGATGATTACATTTTACAAGTGGGCGATGCGGTGTCCGCAACATTTACGGGGGAGCGCAAAGGGCGTTCGGTTTATAAAATCGAGAGTGACGGGCGCATTTTGRTTGAAAACCTTCCTGTTATTCAGGCCACGGGAAAAACACTAGGCGCCTTAAAGTTGGATGTAGAGGCCGCGCTGATTGATTTAGGGTATCGCGGGCAAGTGTCGATTTCGATCGATGGAATGCGACAGATTGGGGTGTTGATCGCGGGGCATGTTGAAAGGCCAGGGCGTCATAATATGAACGCGTTTCACAGTGTGATTGACGCCATTCAAATGGCGGGCGGAGTTCGCAAAACAGGATCTTTGCGTCAGGTAAAGTTAATTCGCAAAGGTCAAACAACTAACATTGATTTGTATGGATTTTTAACCAATGGGCGTTTGCCCGAACGATTGCAATTATCGGATGGTGATCGCATTATTGTTCCACCCATCGGCCCAACGATTGCGGTTGTGGGGGATGTAAAGCAAGCGGGCGTTTTTGAATTGCGCGTTGATCCGCGAATGGCGTGGCGGAAGTCAGGCGGAAATACCGCGCATAAAGTTGGATTAAGGGGCGCTTTGGCCATGGCGGGCGGCGTGTTAAGTGCAGGGGACAACCAATTCACCCTTCATAATTCTGCGTCTCAAGTTATCAATCTTAATAATATAAAACAAAGCATTATTGGCGATGGTTCAGTTTTAACTGTAACGCGAGCGACGGATGTAGCGGGGAATGCTGTGACCTTGTCTGGCTATTCCCGAAAAAATGGTTTGTATGATATTCGTTCGGCCTCAACCTTGCAGGCTCTTTTGAAAAACAGGAATGTTTTTGGAGATGATATTTACCCGTTGATCGGTGTTATATCGCGCATCAATCGTAAAAGTTTAACACGTAAAATGATGGGGTTTTCGCCGCAATCGATTGCGATGGATAAAGATGATCGCCAACTTGAGCCCGGGGATGTTGTGTATTTATTTTCGCATGATGATATTGCGGACATTAAAAACGAGCGTTCGAAAAAGAAAAAAGAAACCACTGAGAAATCAATTTTTCCTAAACTCATTCGTGATTTTGTGCGGGATAATAACGTGACAGTACAAGGGGCCGTTCGCGATTCTGGGGCGTGGCCTGTGGGCGGTAGCGCGAATTTGAAAACATTGATTTCGGTCTCAGGCGGTTTGACTCCGCAGGCGGATTTAGAGAATGTTGAATTGGTCTCTCGATCTGACACTGCGCGCCATGAGAGAGTGAAAATCAATGCTCGGGAACAAGGCATTAAAAACATAAAATTATTCGCAGGCGACCAAGTTCGCATTAACGAAAGATTCGAAACGGCCGTGGCAGAGACGATTAAAATCACGGGTGAGGTTCGCAACCCTGGAACCTATGATTTAATGCGTGGCGATACGCTATCGTCCGTGATTGAGCGCGCCGGCGGAATGACGGATCAGGCCTATCCCCCCGCCGCCGTTTTAAGCCGAAAGACCGAACGTAAACGCGAGGAACAAAAATTCAGATCCGCCGCGCAACAATTGGAACAAACAGTTTCCGTGAATCTAAATGCAAAGGGCAAGGAGGGATCATTAACCCCGGCGCAAATATCGATGGCGCGTGATTTGGCGAATGATTTACGCAGTGTGAAAGCCGTCGGTCGGGTGACGGTGGAGGCGGATCCGCTTGTTCTGGCTGCGCGCCCTGAATTGGATGTTTTGGTCGAAGATGGCGACCGCATTCACATCCCAAAACGTAATTTAACAGTGCGCGTGACGGGCGAAGTGATGAACAGCGCATCCTTGTTATTCGAAGACGAAAAAGACCCGCAAGATTATATTCGCGAGGCAGGCGGCATGACCTATTATGCGGATAAATCTCGCGTTTTTGTTTTGTACCCCGATGGATCGTCCGAGCCATTGAGATCAAGTGCATGGCGAACGTCAAAACCCGCGATGATTATTCCGGGGTCAACCATCATTGTTCCGCGCGATCCAAAACCATTTGATTTTGTTGATAGCTTTAAAGACATTTCACAAATTTTAACGAACATGGCGATCACAACTGTCTTTATTGACGACGTGGTGAGTGATTAATGAATGCCCCAATTTTCGATTATCACGATCACGAAAAATAATCCTGACGGATTTAAGAAAACAAAACAATCCGTTGAATCTCAAAACTATAATGATTTTGAGTGGGTGGTTGTTGATGGGGATATTGAACCGGATAACGGTCTTTACGATGCCATGAATAAAGGCATAGATCGCGCGGTTGGTGATTATCTTATTTTTATGAATGCGGGCGATGTTTTTGCGGCTAAGGACACTCTTAAAACTATATCGAGATACTGCCCCGCTGATTTTATGTATGGCGATGCGATGGAAGGCGGGTTTATAAAGTGCGCGCGTCACCATTCCAAAATCGCACGCGGATTAATCACACATCATCAGGCGATGGTTTATGCGCGAAATATTATCGGCGACAGGCGTTATGACGAGCGTTATCCAATCGCCGCAGATTATAAATTCACGGCGGAGCATCTTGTGAAAAGTAAGGTATGTACCTATATCAACAAACCATTATGCATCTTTGAAACGGGTGGTGTCTCGGGTCGCAACGCATCCCAAGGGCGCGCCGAACAAGTGGATATCCGAAGAGAATTGGGCATGTGGGCGCCACTTACGCCATGTCGCCAATGGACGGGGCAAATTCTTAAAACACATGCCCCGCGCCTTTATTTAAAATTGCGTGTTATATTTGACAAGTAATCCACCGCGTTTTGTGACTTCGCCTTCTTCATCACCGCGCAGGTAACCAAGTTCAGTCTCGAAACCATTATTCCAGTTATAACCGACTGAAAACTGCGAGATAGACCCATCAATATTTTCGTCGGCGTCGCTCGCCTTGTTCTTGATGTGTGTGTGTGNNCCACCGAGAGACCAGTTTTGATAGGAAAGTTCAGCGCCCAATGTGGAGTAACGACGATCATGGTCAGATTCGCCCCCTAAATGTTTGATGTCCGTCACGTCGCCCATGACAGATAAGGCCGTATCATGTGTGAGGTTGAATGCGCCCTGCGCTCCGAATATAAAACGTTTCTCATCTTTTTCACTGTTTTGCTTTGTGCCTTGATGTGTGTACCCGATATAATAACGAGCGGGACTATGTCCGATTTCACCGCTGAGGCGGGCGCTGAGTGATGAAAAATTTTCTGTATTGGCGGAGCCACCATCTTGTTTATCGATGGTTTCTCGGTCGTAAAAGGCAGTCTCTTGTAAAAAACTTGTATCTGCAAAATAGGTCGAAAGATCAAGGCGATGTTCGCCTATGTCTTCAAATTCATGTAAGGCGTACCCACCAAACCCAAGGCGTTCACGAATTTCAAATTCTTCAAAGACCAAGGGCCCCCACCACCCAGGAACATCGTGAAGATCGATCCCTGCGGCGGGGTTGAATTTACCGAAGTGGACACCAAATTCGTCCGCATCATAATTGAGAGTAAGTTCTTCGATAAAGAGAGATGTTTCATCGWAAACTTGATCTGGTGTGCGCGCCGCTCCGCCGCCATGGGCGTGTCCAATGGGTTCCCCTTCCAAGGACAGAGTGCTGTTGATAGAAAATTTGTTTCCAAATCCATATCCGATCGTTCCATGGGAGTGGGTGAAAACATCCAAACCTTCTTCGTTGCTTTCTTCGGCATCAAAAATATCAGACGTATAAACATTGAGGTCTATATCACCGTAGAACCCTGTTTTGTTTTTTGATCCGTGGTTGTGATCATGGCCATGATGGTGGTGATGGCTATCTTGCGCTGTTGCTGCCGTTGATAAAATTGCAGTTGAGGCGGAGAGTAAAAATAATGTGCGTAACATGTTTGACTTTCTTGTTTTGTTATACTATAACGTTTCTAAATTCACTTGTTGTTATATTGTAACGTTTAAAAAAGTCAACGCAGGAAATTAAAAAAATGGAAAAAATAAACAAACGCATTGTATGGGCGGTCATGGCTTCGGAATCTATTCATATTTTCTGCTGTGTTCTACCGACAGTTTTCAGCGTGTTAAGCCTTCTTGCGGGGGCTGGAATGATTGCAACAATGCCGAATTTTATTGATGAGGCTCATCACATAATCCATGATTATGAGATTCCGATGATTATTATCTCGGCGCTTATTTTGGTTTTTGGATGGGGGCTGTACGCCTATAGCCGCCGTATTAATTGTAGCCAAGATGGAGAATCCTCTTGTTGTCATGAACCTTGCGCACCTAAAAAAGATCGCACCCGATTGTTTATGATTGTTGCGACCGTGTTGTTTTTTGTGAACGTGACTGTTTACTTTAGTTTTCATCAGGATGTACCTGTAGAWTMRKWYAGCMKTMANMASTTATGAAGAAACATTCCAGAACGACCACCAAGGCCACGACCACCATGGTCATTAAAAAGGCGGAAAAACATTGCCTTGATAAAGGGATACGCCTCACTGATCCGCGCCGTTATGTTTTGGAAATAATGGCATCGGCGACAAAACCAATGGTCGCTTACGATGTTTTAGACCGTCTTGGAAAATATCTTGATAACCCAAAACCACCAACGGCCTATCGTGCCATTGATTTTTGGGTTGAGAATGGGTTTATTCATCGAATAGAAAGCCTTAACGCATATACTTTATGTCGCGAAGACCACCATCATAAAGGATCACAATTTCTTGTTTGTGATGATTGCGGTGATGTCACGGAAACGCATCTTTGCCATTTACCAGATGCGTTGAAATCAAAAGCCGAAAATAATGATTTTATTGTTAAAGGTTGGAATCTTGAACTCCATGGACGATGTGGTGATTGTACCAAAACCGTTTAAGAGCGTAATCAAAACCAGCGCGCCCATCAAGAAATCCGCATTTTAAAATATACCCATAAATGAAATGGATGAGCGGGCGAAACCTTGATCCGTGTATTGTTGATTTTAACGTTTCTCGCCATGAAATAGGGTCTTTTGGAAATGCATTTTTGGTGATCATTCCTTTTTCCCATTGAATATATTTTTCATGACGCGCGATCCAATTTTTACTTTCACCCGTATGAAATAAAGTTGATTTTAWGCATTCGATTTTCGGATTTTCCATTCTTGAAATGGGCTGATAATGTCCTTCGACTTCCCATCCGCCATTGATGTTCWAATCATCAACAACAGGGTGATGAAATTTATTTTTATGAAACAAACATAGCTTGTTATTACGCACGCCGTGGTTGAGCTGTCTTCCGTTCCAGATCATTTTTGATGAGACAAAATAACCGTCTTTTGAAAAATCGAGATTTCGGCATTCTTCAATGAAGTTTGGTGTGATGGTTTCATCGGCGTCGCACAAGAAAACCCAATCATGAGTAAGAGGTAGATGATTGATGCTCCATTGTTTTTTTTTCGGATATTGACCGTTCCACGTAAAATTAACAACCGTCGCCCCTGCATTTCGTGCGATTTGAACGGTGTTATCGGTGCTGTTGGAATCAACGACAAACACTTGATCGAAATGTTGGATAAGAGGAGGAAGAGAAAAGGGGATGTTGTCTTCCTCGTTCTTTGTCATGACAATAACGGAAACAGGGATCATGAACGGCGGATCGCGGCATATAAACCGCCAAGCATAAACCCGATGATCGCGCCACCAAGTCCAAGGGCAGGGAATAATATTTTCCAATTGGGTGACACAATTTTCGGTGTAATCGATGGGGGCTCAATCGGAGTGGCTGCGAAATGATGATCGATTGAAACCATCATGGAAATTTGTTCTTGTTCTTTGAGAAGAGCAATAATCGCATCCTTGTGATCCATATGATTTGTTTTCGAAAGCTGGTCTTTCAAATAAGTCATGCGCCGTTTTGTTTTCAGGTTTGTATCCTTGCGGATGATCATGTCTGTTTCTTGGAATAATGTACCAAGAATTTGAAGCGCGATGTCTGGATTTGTGTGACGCAATGTGACCTCACGAAATGGCGTTGTGCCAACGGGGCGCATGCGGACATTCTTTTTCATCCAAAGGGTAAGGTCAGGAATGTTGTGCGTGGGTAAAATCGATATGTTCTTTTCGATCAAATGGCTTGCAAGGCGTGGGCTGTTGATAAGGGTTTCAAACACGGTGAAATCAGATGAATTTGCCGCGTCTATGCGGCTGACGAAATATTGGAGAACGGGTGTTTCCGCCGCGCCTTGTGGTAATATTGATCCAAGGGATGGAACGCCCGTTCGTTCGGTCGGCGCGACAATCATTCGCGCTTCGTAAACAGGTTTTTGAAATGTGATCGTTAAAAATGCGCCGATAAGGCCAATAATCATCCCGAATATCATGATGCGACCGTGATCGCGCAGTGCCTTAATGATGATGTCCCATTCATTCATGCATATCAGTGTACCCCATTAAGGTGTGCAATCAAGTCATCCCACTGTTTTAAATTCTTATTTGGGGACAGTGCGATAATGGTTTTCGCATTTTGCGCATGATCGTTCCACATTTTTGCATTATTACGATATTCGGTGATTGATTTGATCAGGGCCTGACTATCCGTTGTTCGGATGGATGCACCGCATTGATGGGTTTGAATATTCTTGTGAATTTCGCATTCTTTTGGCCCGATATAAATAATGGGGCGTCCCACGGCACAGGCTGAATAAAATTTAGAAGGATAGAGAAGTCCCGCCGCACGGTCTTTGATTGTGACAAGGTGAAGGTCTCCCCCTTCCATCATGGATTTTATTTTTTCTGTAGGTTGATGAGATAAAAATCGGATGTTAAATAACGCGCGGTCTTTTGCCTTCTTCTCTAATGCGCTTAGGCCGCGCCCGCCGCCCACGAATACAAATTCAATCTCGGGACTGTGTTTTTTAAAATACGTCGCGGCCGAGAGCAAGGCCTCGAAATCATGGGCCAGACCAATTGTCCCTGCATATAAAATTCTGAATTTTTGATCTGTATCTTTAAAGAAAGGGGCGCACTCCTCTTGTTTTAAAAGGCTTCGTTCCGGCCAATTTTCAATTGTAACGCTTTGTTTTGTGGTTGTGTTTTTTGCAATGTGCTTTGCGATGCATTCACTGATCGGGACAAGAGCATCTGCCTTTTTGACCGCATTATAAATCTTGTAATGGATTATTTTTTGAATGATCGCGGGGATGTTCGCGCCAAGAACGGGCAGAAGGTCCGGATATAAATCCATAGCCCAGTGAATATGTTTAGAGCGCATGGATCGTGCGACGCGATCTCCCACGGTTGCAAGCATTGGCGGGTCGGTCATTGAAATCACAATATCATGGCGAGGCAGTTTTTTTGCCGCGCGTTCCATTCGTTTTAAAATTTTGAAATACGCCCATGCGCCGTTTGGTTTATCGTCCCCTTCAACGCGGATGACGGTTAAGTTTTTCGATGTGTCTGTCTTTGGATTGATTGCGCTTGTGACAATTGTAACGGGGTGCCCTTTGGCACGTAAATGAAGGGCCAAATCGCACGCTAGGCGGC
>NVSI01000051.1 GCA_002401195.1 Alphaproteobacteria bacterium | reverse complement strand
ATTAAAGTATCAAACAATGACAAAATGTAAACATAGTTACTGTTATTGTTATTGTGTAAGCAATGATTAATATTTTTTTAATTCTTAGTGACGCCCATGCCCATGGCCAGGATGTCTGCGTCTATCGTTGTGATGTCTGTGATGCCTGTGCCTATTGTGCTCACAAGAACATTCGTGCTCACAAGAACATTCGCTTTCTTCTTTTTCTTTTTCTTCCATTAAGTAGCTGATAAGAGAGAAAGTTATGGCTGATCCAATTGTCACAACTCCTCCAACGCATAATTCAGGCACTTCTTTTACAACAGCAGCTAGTCCTGCCACAGAAGCTGTGGTCGCCATAGTATAAGAAATTTTTTTAAGAGTAGAGTTTTGTTTTTTGATTGATTGTTTTAATCACACCATCCGCCGTCGCGCGTAATTCCGTACGATCAACCTTGTCCCCCGCCGCAGTGAGGGATTCCTTAATCGCAGACAGCTTTGTTTCGACCTCGCTCATTTCACCAAGAGATTGCGAACGAAATTTATTCAGCGCGTCTGATTTTTGTCTTTCCGCCATATTTAAATCGGCCTGCAACGCTTTTTTCCGTTCGATTGCCGCGTTAAAATTTCCACGAACATCTGCAAATTCGCGTTCTTGTGTTAAAGCCTCAACCTTTGGCATCGCATTTTTAGAAACCAGATTCCGCGTGATTTTTAATTGCTGGGACAAAAGGCGTTTCGATTCAGACAGCCGATTAATCGTGGCTTTAATCTCTCTAAAATTTGCATTCGCCTTTGCAAAGGCTTCATCCGCGATGCCTTGGGCGTTTTTTAATTCACGCTGTCTCGATTGGTAAAGAGCCACTTCATTCGCGGCAAGTTTCGTGTTTTTCGCGCGCATTTCATCCGGAATTTTGAATTTTTTTCCATCGATTTCAGCCTTTAAACGCGCCTGCTTCAAATGAAGGGCCAGGGATTGCGCCTCTATGCCCCTTTCTTCGGATGCAAAGGCCACATTTTCAATCCGCGCGAGGACTTGTCCTTTTTCAACGCGATCACCTTCTTGAACGTTCAATTCCGCTAAAATTCCGCCTTCCAGGCTTTGAACAAGTTGCGTTTCAAGGCTTGGCACAACTTGCCCTTGTCCGCGCGTTATAACCTCAATCTCGGATACAAAAGACCACACAAAAATAAATCCAACAAGGGCTATAATCGTCCACAGCATCAGGCTGGATTGCGACGATGGTTTAAGACGCGTCGCCGCATCGATTTCATTCATAAAATCCAAATCAGCGCGATGATCATGTTTGTTTGTCATGAGGAACCTCCACCGCCAAGAGCTTTGACAACTTCATCACGCGGGCCATCGGCAATGACCTTGCCGTTATCAATTAAAATCAACCGATCCACCAACGGGATAAGGCTTTGACGATGCGTGACCAAAATAACTGTCTTATCCTTGGAATGCGTTTTTATTTGTTTGATAAAATTATCCTCGGATTGAATGTCCATATCATTTGTCGGTTCATCAAGAAGTAATATTCGTGGCTTTGTAATTAATGCCCGCGCCAACGCAATACATTGTTTTTGCCCGCCAGATAACCCGTCGCCCCGTTCACCAACAGGGGCATCATATCCCATCGGGTGACGTGCAATAAAATCATGAACGCCTGCGGCTTTGGCGGCTTCTAAAACCTCTTCATCCGTGGCCTGAGGATACGACACAATGATATTATCCCGAACAGAGCCCGAGAATAAAACCGTGTCTTGTGAAATATAACCAATTTGGCGGCGCAGATCGGCGGGATCAATCTGACGGTAATCCGTTCCATCGGCAAAAATATCACCGTCCATTGGCTCGTATAATCCCGCAATCATTTTTGTAATTGTACTTTTTCCAGATCCAATACGGCCGATAACACCAACTGTTTCACCCGCTTTAATATTAAAGCTTACCCCATCCAAAATTTTACGATCTGTGTTCGGGTATGCAAAGGACACGCGGTCAAATTGAATATCACCCGACAAATCAGCGCGGTTTAAAAAGATTTTTCCATCAGGACGTTCAACATCCGCCGCCATAATGCTATTCAATGTTTTCATTGATCCACGAACGGTGTGAAACCGCGTGACAAGGGATGTTAATTGTCCAACTGGAGTAATCGCACGCCCCCCCATAATCACGGTCGCGATCAACGCACCCATGGATAATTCACCATCCATCACCATGTACATTCCAAATAAAACCAAAATGATTGATGTTGATTGTTGGAAGAATGTTGCGACATTTGCCGCCATTCCAGAAAAGAAGCGTGAATGTTGACCAACCTCTGCCGAGGCCCCAACATAAGATCCGTATTTTGCACGCATTTGGCCATCCGCGCGCATCGCCTTAATCGTTTCAAGCCCGTTAATTGTTTCAACCAAAAGCCCGTGTTTTGCCTCGGCCGTTTTCATCGATTCTCGGATCAAGGATTTCAATGGGATTTGCAAAAGCCCACCAATCACAATCACAAGAACCATAATGCCCAGCAATATAAAGGCGATGGGCCCCGATAATAAATAAATCACAAATATAAACAAAAGGGAGAACGGCAAATCAATCAATCCCGTCACCGTTGCCGACGTACAAAAGTCACGGACCGATTCAAATTCTCGGATCATGCTGGCGAACGCTCCACTGCTTTGTGGTCTGGCCGCCAATTTCATATTGAGTAATTGATCGTAAATTTTCCGCGCGACAATCACATCAACGCGGCGCCCTGCGATATCAATAAAATACCCACGAAGGGTGCGCATGATGAAATCAAATCCAAAAATAACCAACGCCGCAATTCCCAAAACCCAACCCGTTTCAATGGCATTATTGGGGATCACGCGATCATACACATTCATAATAAATAAGGGTCCCACAAGGCCGAAAATGTTAATGAAAAATGCCGCCATTAAAACCTTGCGATAGATCGGACGGTTATCGCGAATCACACCCCAAAACCAGTGACGCGCGGCTTTACGATTATTTTGAAGTGGATGCACAAATATTGCATGCCCCGTATAATCATCCTCGATCGTTTTTAACAAAACCGTTTTTTTGCGATTATTTTTTGGGTCATAGATTTGGATTTTATCGCCCTTAATCGACAATAAAACAACCGCGCGGTTGTCCTTTAAAATCAAGACAGACGGCAAGACCTCGGATGGAATTTCAGTGATCGAACGTTTGATTGTTTTTGATTTTAAACCCGCCTGAATCGCGGCGTCGTGAAATAATTGAACGCCCATTCCTTTATCCGTATAAGGCAGGCCCGCAATAATCGATTCTTCAGATTTCGTTTTGCCGTAATGGGTCGTCAGATACGCAAGGCAGCCTAGCAAATAATCTTTATTATGATTATGTGGCTCGCTCACCTGCGGCTACCCTTCTTGGTCAGACATATCTGACGGCATATCCTTCACACCAACCAAAGAGCGCAAAGCGTATGCCGCGTCCATTTCACGATAGAGAAGATTTGTATAAGCCTGATTCGCCGCAAAAACCTGAGCCTTTGCCGTCATAAGGTCTAGAATTTTTTTCTGTCCGCCTTCATATTGTTCCTTATAGGTCGACAATGTTTTTTTGGCCGCGCTTAGGCGTTCGGCTTCGTTCGATTTTTGCTTTGATGCCAAATAAAATGACGTCCACGCCACTTTTACATCGCGTTCCACCGTCCGTGACAAGTCCTCAACGATTAAGTCCGCTTCTCTATGTTGATAGCGTAAACGACGACGCGCCGCCTTTTCACCACCTCCAAGAGACATGTCCCAATTCATTTTGACCAAAGCGCGCGCATCCTTGCTTTCGCCTCCGATTAAATCTTTTTGATCTTTTTCAGAATATGAAAGCTCCGCATCAAATGTCGGATATAAATTGGCGTCTTCGGCTTTCTTCTCGTAAAAGGCGGAATTAGCGTCGCGTTYAGCCGCGTTAATTTGAGGGTGAGAATTGAGCGCCGCGTGAATCGCATCATCCAAAACATCCGGCAATGTGCCTAGGTCAAATGTAGGGTCAAAAAGATCCCCTTCTGGCAGACGGCCAACCGCCTCCATAAATCCAGCTTGCGCGATATCGAAATCAGCATCGACCTGAGCGCGGGCATTATCAGCCAATGAAACCAAATCTTGCGCACGGGACAATTCAGAACGATCCGCGCCGCCATTATTGACCGCCGTTTGGACACGGTTTTTATATGTATTCATCGCGCTTAAATGCGTGATGGCTTGTGCCTTTAAAGCCTCTGCGCGGACAAGTTGAACATAAGATTGTGTTGTTTGAAACTCAATCGCGCTTTGGCGATCTTCGAATAAAAACCCTGATGATTTATACCGTTCCTTGGCCGACATTACACGATGACCCGTTGCCGACCAATCATATAATGTTTGGTTAAGCGCGACGCGCCCATCGCCATACCATGAATATCCCGTCCCGCGCTGTGTCGATAATCCGCGTGTCGTGGTGTTGTCCGAAAAAACGCGGCCAAATGAGGCCGTTGCGTTTGCCGTTGGATAATAGGCTGATTTTTCTTCGGTGATACTCTCTTTTGCCGCGCCGTGACGCGCACGCGCCGCCATAATTGATGGATGACTTGATAAAGCCGAAGAGACAGCCGTTTCAAGCGTTTCCGCCTGCGCCGTCATTGGCATTCCCGTTAATAATAGTCCTGCCAGACTTGCCGTTAATATTTTTTTTCTCATTGTCTCATCAAATTTAAATTTCATACCTGAAAAGTTTACCTGCTTCGCACGTGGCAAACAAGGCTTCGGAAATTTGAAATTTTAGACGAAAAAATAAAGCGTTATAAGGCGCCGATAAAAGACGCATTTCCAGATTTAACGCCCATCGACAATGGATCTTGGGGGTTGGAAAGAGAGAGCATCGATTCGGCCTCTGTCACCTTTCCTTGCGCAAGCAAAGAGAGGGATAAATTATTTGCAACCGCCGCATATAAAGGATCGGTTTTAGAAAGCATGCCCATTGCTTTTTTGAAATGATTTTCCGCGGCCTGATGGTGGCCTTGTGCATCTACGGCAATCCCCAATACATGATAGGCTGGGGCGTAATCCTCTTTTAAAACCATGGCTTCTTGGGCATAGATTTGCGCGCCTTCAAAATCACCAAGGCTTAATTTCGTTTTTGAATATTCCACTAAAATAGCGGAGGTCGATTTTTTTGGATCGATCGCAAATGACCTTAAAATGAGTTGTGATTGCTCTGGCATTCCCACCTTTCGCAAATCTGTCGCATAATTCAATGCCGACGCCGCGTTATTTGGATTCGCACGGTAGGCCTTTTCAGACACACGCAAAGCCCCCGCGACATGTTTTCCTTTTTGCGCCTCAACCGCCGCATTACGCGCCGCGATTTGAATACGTTCGGCCGTTGTTAAGGGCTCAACCAAATCTCCAGTGCCATATTCGGACGGAACCGTTTTACACGCCGACATGGACAAAACAAGACAAAGAGACAGGATACGGATATACGGTTTCATTCTTATTGATCCTCCAAATTTTCTTCGGCGCTATTACTTGAGCTAGCCCCGTCACTTGCGGCTTGCGGCAAGGCAACATCATGACAACGCGCACCTTCGGCGCAATAATACATTTTTTCCGCCATGCAGTTATCACCGCCGTTGATACACGCATTTTGAATACGGATCATCTCACCCGTTGGGGCATTACTCACCACAGGGCGATTTAAAATCACCTGACCGTTTTTTCCCAAAACGACAATGCTTGTCATTCCTGAAATGCCTGCGTTAATAAGCAAGGTCCTGGAATCATCCAACACAACTGATGCATGTGCGGGGTTTCCGACAATCACACTGGCCGCGTCATCCTTTAAACGGACAATCGTTGGTCCATCTGGGGATACATGAATAACCTGCGCCATTAATGAAAAAGGCGACGATAAAAAAACAGCCATAACAGCCAAGAAAAAGAAACGATTGAACATCGAGAACCCTCTTATATAAAAACAACTCTGATACCAGTTTATCGATAATTACAGAAAATGCCTAGAAGTTTCATTTTATATTTATCTCAACTTCAAAGTAATATTATTTTGAACGCTGTATTGAACAAATAACTAGGAACAAAAAAGGTTAAATACAACACTAAAAATACTATCGATTTGTTAAATATGAACTTTGAATTACCATAATCTTAATTATTGAAATATTATTACCCAAAGTTTGCAATGGTATTCCTGACTATGTATTATTTAAATATACCCAATAATAAAAATAAAAAAGGGAAGGGACAATCATGCAAAATCCAGATGGAAATCTTGGTAATGATCACCTAGGAAACATAAAAAACGATCTCAACACCGACCGGTCTCTCTCACTACCAACCATGGTTTTAGAGAGCTTAAAACGGCCATCCAATCAGGTTATTATTAAAAATGACGACGGTTCATTACAAGGATTACGCTATGTCGTTGCGCCCGAATCGTCCGCATTACGTCCGCTCAAAGCGTGGACCATTCATATTGAACAATGGCTTTGCAAAGAAGCCGACACCATAGAAACCGAAGATGTTTTATTCATGCGGCTTTTAAAAACACCCACCGAAAAATACCACACGCATAAAGGGTGCGTTAAAGACATCATTGTAAAAAACAATAAAATCGCACAAGGGGAGYCCCTTGGTTTTCAAGCCGTGATCGCCGCCAGCGTTCTGATCAATAAAATCGACGCGGGGCGCATGCCCGACATTGAAAAAACATTGCGGCTCTATAATCTCACAAAATCATAAAAAAAAGCGCCATAATGGCGCTTTTTAACAAACTGTATCAATTCAAATCGATTATGATTCGTCATCCTTCGGCTTTACCGAGAGATCAACGTCACCCTCAAGGCCGGACAAGTCATCATCTGACTCAACTTCATCAATATCATCATCAACCGTTAATTCAGGATCAGCCGCCTTAACTTTCCCTGCGGCGTCTTTTTCTTCAACGTTTTCTAATGAAACAGTTTCATCTTCTTTTACAGCTGCGTCAGCGTTTTTCTTTTCAATCGCGTCACGTTTGACCGTATCCGCAACAATTGTTGACTTACGACGTGTCTTAACAACAACCTCGCCAGTGAATTTCACGCCGCATGATGGGCAAATGATTGGCTTTTTTTCCAAATCATAAAACTTAGTTGCGCAAGAGCCGCATAATCTTTTTAAACCACGAGATGCCATGAATTTTGTATTCCTTCTTTTATATCTTCCAAAGATGAATTAAACTATTGAGGACAGAGTATCAATACTTAAATCAAATTCAAACCGTTAAAGGACAATTTCATGCAAAAAAATATCGTTATCTGTGGGTATAAACGGTCACCCTTCCATTTCGCAAACAAAGGCGCACTGGCCAAAACACGCCCAGACGACATGGCTGCGGACGTTATTAAGGCTTTAATTTCCGAAACAGGTGTCGATACAAACGATATCGAAGATTTATTAATGGGGTGTGCGTTTCCCGAGGCAGAACAAGGATTTAATCTTGCAAAAATTGTCGGACAATTGGCGCAACTTCCCGAATCGGTGGCTGGCGCGACCGTTAATCGCTTTTGCGGATCATCCATGACAACCATTCAAATGGCGGCTGGATATATGCAGATGGACGCGGGAGAGGTCTATATCGCCGCCGGCGTCGAAAGCATGTCACGCATTCCAATGGGTGGATTTAACCCCATGCCCAATCCAACATTGGCTGAAATTTACCCTCAGGCTTATATGTCGATGGGAATCACGGCTGAAAATTTAGCCAACAAATATGATATTGACCGTGAGACACAAGAAAAATTCGCGCTTAACTCTCATCAAAAGGCATCCAATGCCGTTTCGACCGGAAAATTCGATGATGAAATCGTTGGTGTTGGCGGTGTCGCCGAAGACGGATGTATTCGCCATGACGCAACCCTTGAAGGTTTCGCAGGCCTTCGCCTCGCCTTTGATGAAAATGGATCGGTCACGGCCGGAACTTCATCACCTCTAACCGACGGAGCCTCCGCCGTTTTATTGGCCACCGAAGAATACGCTGACAAGCATAATTTGCCGAAAATGGCGCGCGTTAAATCTGTCGCCACGGCGGGTTGTAACGCAGAAATCATGGGCATTGGGCCCGTCCCAGCCACGCAAAAAGCATTGGAGCGCGCAGGCCTTACAATCGATGATATTGATATTATTGAACTCAACGAAGCCTTTGCCGCACAAGGGTTATCTGTCCTTAAAGAACTGGGCGTGGATGATTTATCCAAAGTGAACCTTGATGGCGGCGCCATTGCGCTTGGCCATCCACTTGGCGCATCGGGCGCGCGGATCACGGGGAAACTTGCATCACTCATGCAACGTGAGAACGCGACATATGGTTTGGCAACAATGTGTATCGGTGGCGGTCAAGGTGTGGCCATGGTGTTGGAAAAAATATAAATAATGGGTTTAATTAGCGAAGACATAGCACAGCTAAAATCCCGCAACGCATCGGTTGAGATGGATAAAGCGTGGGAAATATCAAAAACACGGCGCATATTTATCGCCCTGATCACATATATCGTCGCGGCCTATTACATGCGAACCTTGGGGGTTGCGGATTACTATCTTCACGCGCTTGTCCCCACGGGCGGATACGCCCTATCGACCCTCACACTGCCTATGCTTAAACGATGGTGGATTAAAAAGAATCCTTGACATCGCGTTCAATTTATAGGAATATAATCCTTATCCATGCCCCGAGTCTGTCTCGGGGCTTTTTTATTTCCATTTATTTTTAAAGAATTTTTGACCATGGCAAAACGCAATGACCTATTCGCTGTATTTCAAAACGAAATCGGCAATAATTTAACAAATGATACTGATGATATTTTAAACGCCAAACATAAATTCAAAGAACTTGGCTATTACAAAGACCCAATTATCAGCGGTTATATCGATAAACCACTTGTTGATTCCGTTCGCGGATACCAACGCGATAAAGGATTGAAAATTGACGGTAAAATCAATCCCGGCGGTGAAACCGAAGCCACAATTTTTGGTGATTTTTTAAGCCTGCCAAAACCCACCATCAAAGACGATAATTACGATTTTAAAATCAAAAACCCACGCATGATCCCGAGTTTGTTTAGTCACGCCAATGCAGCGTCGGGTTTATCAAGAGCCGTTCCTTGGGTCATAGAAAACTGGCCAACCGTGACGCGCGGTGCAGGCGCCGCCAAGAAAGTCTGGGATGTTTGGCGTTCCGCACCCGTTAACGCGCGACAGGATGAGGTCGATCAAATGTGTGATGAACAGTATGAAAGGGATGTTCAAACATGCCGCGATTTGGCAAATAGTGGTCAAAAACAAAGATCCGCTGTTTGTTATGAATCTGCATCGCGCCGCATGGCACAATGCCGCAAAGATGGCTCAGATCAAGATTTACCACCATTGACAAAATGATGCACATCACCATCATATTAGTATGATTTATTCGCATAAAATGCTTCGTGTTTCTATTGAAAATCCGTTTGAAGACCCGCATCTTTTGATTGAATTGGAAAAATTTCAACGCAACGCTATTCGCGAAAAAGGACTCTTTACCTTAGAGGATGTTCGCGCTCACACA
>NVSI01000050.1 GCA_002401195.1 Alphaproteobacteria bacterium | reverse complement strand
CGTGCGGTCAATGGTTTGAAGAAGGGATCCTTTGCGTTCCCCATTCATGGTTTGCGTGATTTCTAAATTACGACGCGTTGCAGCGTCGATCTCCATGACGGATCCAAACGCAATTGATTGGATCGGGCGGATGTGTGGCAATGATCCTTTTTGCGTGCGCGTTGCATAATCGATCAAGGCACCGGCGGATGTAATGGCGGATGGTTCAAAGGCACCGAATGCATCGATGCTCTCGACCTTATATAAATCTTTAAGGTGTTTTTCCGCGTTATTGTGGTCAAACAGGCTGTTCCCTTGGGGGGTTAACGCGCTCTCCCAAGGCATGAAAATTTCAAATAAATCAGGGTTTTGAATAAGAGATTCAGGGAGAAGAATTTCATTCGGTGACACGCGCTCCAACGTTCCTGACAAATCTTTGCTCGCGACTGTTTGTGCGTAAAATTCACCTGTTGAAAGGTCCAGCCATGAAAGGCCGAACACGCCGCGCGTTTGGGTAAGGCAGGCCAAATAATTGCTGGCGCGGGCGTCCAATAAATTATCTTCGGTTAATGTTCCGGGCGTGACGATGCGAACAACATCACGATTGACCAAGGCTTTTGATGCGGGCAGTCCGTCGCGTTTCGCGCGGGCCTTGGCTTGATCGGGTGTTTCCGTTTGGTCGCAAATCGCAACGCGGTGCCCCGCCTTTATCAAGCGCGCAAGGTAGGCTTCGTGAGAATGCCATGGAACGCCGCACATCGGGATGGCTGTGCCATCTGTTTTTCCACGTTTCGTCAGGGTGATATCAAGAACGGCCGCGGCTGTGACTGCATCATCATGGAACATCTCGTAAAAATCACCCATGCGATAAAATAACAGGCAATCTGGGTGCGCCTCTTTGATCGCCATATATTGCGTCATCATCGGAGTGAGTTTTGGTTGTTCTTTTTGAGCCGTTGCCATGCCTTAATTAATCGCACAAGCCCGCAATTTACAAGGAATTTTTTGCAGTTTTAAAGGTAAATCGACCTTCATACAGGGCTTTACCGATCACAACGCCTGATGTGGACGTTTTTTTCAGTGTTTGAAGGTCTTTGATCGATGAAACGCCGCCCGATGCAATCCAGTCAATATCGGGGTGTCGCCGCTGTGCATCGATATAAAGATCATTGTTCGGCCCTTGAAGAAGCCCGTCTTTGGAAATGTCTGTGCATAAAATATGTTTGATACCGCAGGCGTTAAATTCGGACGCGACATCCCACAGGCGTTTATTTGTTTTATCTTGCCACCCATTTTTTTGAACATGGTACACGCCAAAACTTGGTTTTACATCCAAGGCGAGCGTTATTTTGTCTCCTCCAAAATCGAGGATCCATTGTTTAACAAGGGAAGGGTTCGTGATGGCAAGACTTCCGATAACTGCGCGCTTTGCCCCTGCGTCAAAAACAGATTTCAGGTCATCTGTTGTCCGAATACCGCCGCCCGTTTGAACATTAAGGGACGTTTCTTTTACAATTTTTGAAATGAGGTTTGTTTGCTTATTCGCGCTGTCTTTCGCGCCGTCAAGGTCAACGATGTGCAGCCATTGTGCGCCAGAATCTTCAAATTCTGCGGCTTGATCGACGGGGGAGACATCATATGTTGTTTCCTTGTTGAAGTCCCCTTCCGAGAGGCGCACACAGTTTCCATTTTTAAGGTCGATCGCTGGATATAATATCATAAGACTATGTATATCGAGTTTTCCATAGGGAAAGCAAGGCTATGTTTTATTGAGGGTGTGGTTTTACCCTGCTGTGCCCGTTGATCCAAATCCACCGGCGCCGCGCTGTGTGTCGTCTAAATCTTCGACAACGCTCCATTCCACATGCTCATGTTTGGCAATGACCATTTGGGCAATGCGCATGCCGCGTTCAATTGTGAATGTCTCGGTTCCAAGATTTCCAAGGATGACTTTGATTTCGCCGCGATAGTCGGCATCCACCGTTCCGGGGGAGTTAATAACTGTGACGCCATGCTTAAGCGCAAGGCCAGAGCGCGGACGAATTTGGGCTTCGTATCCTACGGGCAGSRCSATCRATNNCMMWGYYSAGATKANTSTRNCSCRTGSSGSGWTMRAKSWCAAAGGCTTCTTCAACCGCGGCGGTTAAATCCATCCCTGCGGATTGTTCCGTTGCATAAGTCGGAAGTTGAAGCCCGACCGCGTGGTCAAGAGTTTTGAGTGCAACTTTAATATCGCTCATGGATGGATCTTTCGTTTTTGTTATTTGAACTGTTTTATTCATAGCGCTAAGTCAGGGCTTCGCCAAGATAATAATAACGCTTATGCCTTTGATTTTTTGTTCACGCGCGCGTGGTAAAATAAAATATACAGGCCAGATGCAATGACTATTCCAGCCCCTGCAACAACATTCCATGCTGGAACATCATTAAAGACAAGGTATCCAATGATCGCACCCCACGCGATTTGCGTGTATTGATATGGGATGACATGCGTCACGGATGACGCGCGTGCGAAAATGGCGCTCATCRTCATAATGGCCGTTGGAATGATCACGGCATAAACGGCAGTCACTCCAAAATGAAGCCATGTAATTTCGGGGATGGCATGATGAAATGCGGGCCAAATATTAACCGCTATAATGGCGATATTGGCAAAGACCACGAAAATATATGGATTTTCATCGCGCCCAATCCCGCGGCAGATTAACGCAGCGGCGGTAATGCAGAGCGCCTGAGCCATCGCATAAAAATACCCTGGGTTCAAATTATTGAGGTCAGGTTGCGCAACGATCAGGACACCGCCAAATCCAAGGGCAATACAGATCCAATCTTGTAAGGCGGCGCGTTCTTTGAAAAACAGGCGCGCGCCGATGGTGATCAGGAATGGCACAGTAAAAATAATGCCGTAAAAATCAGCCAAAGGAAGTGTATCGACCGCGCGAAATACAAAATACGTAATTCCAATAAGGGATAACCCTCGCGCAATATGAAGTTTGAGATAGGATGTGTGGTACATCCGCTTTAACCCGCGGCGTTTCCACAAAAGAGYGCTGAGGACAATAAAACTTGGCACGCTTGTCGCGACCAAAATAAGACTTTGATGAAACCCAGCGTCTTGGAGCCATTTCCCCATCGAATCCGAAAATGCAAAAAACGCATATGTCAGGATGGAGCCGATCGCGGCCTGCATCGGCGTGAGGTGGCGTGTGTGAAAAAGGCGAGCGAGCATGAATTTGATCTCTTTTTATATCGTTACGGTTCATCTATGATGTCAGAGACTTATCAGAAGGGAAAGATCATTCATGATATCAGCCTTGTTTAAAAAACAAAAAGGCCTTCGCAATGCCGCCAATCAATTTTTCCAGATGGAGGCCGCAGGGGGAATATTGCTGATTATCGCGGCGATTTTTGCCGTTATTGTTGCGAATTCACCTTTGTATTCATTTTATCAATACTTCCTTGAGGATGTGAACCTAACCGTTGGCTTTTCATCGCATGATGGTTTAACGGCGATCGCATTATCCAAGCCAATTTTGCTTWRKWTCRAYGNTRGYWKRRKGGCKWTTTTYTNTCTTYCWKSWRKRMNNAKMRATKMRRCKRSMMGTNCCWTRWKNNTSANCTNTCKRGSCGKCMWCKKNNTCWTMNTCCKGCKWWKKCTGSNAWTGGTRNNNGSRYGGWTSKCSYCGYGCWSAWTKNTKRTTRSRNCWRRCSRWGWTRACSCWGNCCRYGRYCMNGTSNGYYRGSYCAWTCMNGCKSCSAYGRAYAKMGCMNTTTGCCCTTGGGGTTTTGGCTTTGCTTGGATCGCGCGCTCCTGTGGCGCTCAAAATCCTTTTAACCGCGATTGCGATTATTGATGATTTAGGGGCGATTGTGATTATTGCTCTGTTCTATACAGACACGATTGAAATCATACCATTGTATTTGGCGGGCGCGGCCTTGGTCGGTCTATTTGCGGTCAATCGATTGCGCGTCGAATCGGTGACGCCTTATATTCTGCTTGGCTTTATTTTGTGGTTTGTTGTTTTGAAATCGGGTGTTCATGCAACGCTTGCTGGCGTCGCGACCGCATTCTTTATTCCTCTGGCTTGCCCGAAACATCCAAATCATTCACCGTTAAAACAGCTGGAGCATGATTTGCATCCGTGGATTGCGTTTCTTGTTCTGCCTCTCTTTGCCTTTGCCAATGCGGGCGTTTCGTTCGAAGGAATCACATGGGATGATATTGTGAATCCGGTGACATTAGGAATCGCCAAGGGCCTGTTTTTCGGGAAACAATTGGGCGTATTTGCAATGATTGTTTTGGCCGTTCTTTGCCGATTATCACCAAAACCACAAGGGACAACATGGTTGCAATTGTACGCAGTATCCCTGTTATGCGGTGTTGGGTTTACAATGTCTCTGTTCGTTGGGGAATTGGCCTTTGACACGCGCGAGTATGCGGAATCGGTTCGTATGGGCGTGATTATGGGGTCCGTGGCGGCCGCGATTTTAGGGTATGTGATTTTGCGTTATGCCCCGCAACCAAAAGTTCAAAAGAAGAAAAAGTAAGGATATTAAACATGACACAAAATACACGAATTACAGTTGCACGCGGCGATGGTATCGGCCCAGAGATTATGGACGCGACCCTTCGTATTTTAGAGGCCGCAGGCGCGCGCCTTGATATCAATGAAATCACAATCGGGCAAAGCCTGTACGAACAAGGCRTCATGAATGGGATTTCGGATGAAAGCTGGGATATCTTGCGTGATACAAAAGTGTTCTTAAAGGCGCCGATTTTTACGCCAATGGGCGGTGGTTTTAAATCATTGAATGTGACGGTGCGCAAGACATTGGGGTTGTATGCGAATGTTCGCCCTTGTGTGTCATTCCATCCTTTCGTACAAACAAATTTCCCTGGTATGGATTTGGTTGTTGTGCGTGAAAATGAAGAGGATTTATACGCCGGTGTTGAATATTGCCAGTTATCGGGCGCCGTTCAATCTGTGAAAATGATTACGCGCGCTGGATCTGAACGCATTTGTCGTTATGCATTTGAGTATGCAAAGGCGAACGGTCGTAAAAAAGTGACATGTATGGTCAAAGACAATATCATGAAAATGGCAGACGGCCTTTTCTATGAAGTGTTCCAAGAGATGGGAAAAGATTACCCTGAAATAGAACAAGAGCGCTATATCATCGATATTGGGGCGGCGCGCATTGCGTCAAGCCCAACTGATTTTGATGTGATTGTGACGGAAAATCTTTACGGGGATATTATCTCTGACATCGCGGCCGAGGTCACTGGATCTGTTGGTCTGGGGATTTCTGCGAATATCGGCGAAAGCTGTGCAATGTTTGAGGCAATGCACGGCACTGCGCCTGATATCGCGGGTAAGGGTATTGCCAATCCATCGGGATTGATTTTGTCATCTATCATGATGCTGACCCATATTGGACAAGGCGATGTGGCCGAGAAAGTCCATAACGCATGGCTTAAAACAATTGAAGATGGCATTCACACGGGCGACATTTACAAAGAAGGAAAATCGTCTGCGCGCGTTGGAACAAAAGAATTCACGGACGCCGTGATTGAACGTGTCGGTCAAAAACCAGAATCGTTGACACCAGTGACATATCCAGCAGGGGCAGGAGGATTAAAGTTGCCGCCAGTGACACCAAGGAAACCAGTTGATAAAGAATTAATCGGCGCGGATATCTATGTTGAATATACAGGCGCAGACCGCGCAAGCGGATCGGACGCGTTGGCGGCAATGGCACGTCAGGCCTTGTTCGAGGGGATTGAGTTGCAACTGATTTCTAACCGTGGAATGAAGGTCTGGCCCGATGGTCAACCTGAAACATTCTGCTCGGCACTCTGGTGTTTACGTTTCAAGGCGAACGAGGGAACAACATTGATGAATTCCCAAATCACAAAATTATTGGATAATCTTTATGGTGCGGAATTACCGTTTTTGAAGGTTGAAAAACTGTATAGTTYTGCAGATGGATCGCCTGGGTTTACCAAAGCTCAGGGTGAATGATTAAAAATCACATGAAGAGTGGTCGTTTTCTAACCACTCTTTTTCTTTTGCCGATAGCATATCGTCAATGATGCAATCGTCTTCAAATGGAACATGTGTCACTGTTTCAAAGCATAAAAACCCGTCGTTTTCATGAGGTTGAACGAGCATCAAGTTTTCAAGGCGAATGCCAAAATCGTCTTCTTTGTAATATCCAGGTYCGTTTGAAAGGAACATTCCGGCTTGCAAGGGAATGGTTGCCTTTGGTGAAATATTACAGGGCCCTTCATGAACATTCAGGAAGTGGCCAACGCCGTGCCCTGTGCCGTGGGCGAAATTTAATCCAGCGGCCCATAATGGCGCGCGAGTGATCGCGTCCAATTGAATGCCCGTCGTACCGATTGGAAAAACGGCGGTCGCCAAGGCAATATGCGCCTTTAAAACAAGAGTGTATTTTTCGCGCATATCATCGGACGGCGTGCCGATTGCAATTGTTCGTGTGATGTCGGTTGTTCCATCATCATATTGTCCGCCCGAATCGATCAATAATAATCCGTGTCCTTTGATTTTTGTATCGCTTGGGGTTCCGTGTATTTTTGCACCATTAGCGTTCCAGCCCACAATGGGGGGGAAGCTTTCACCGCGGAATAGATTTTGTTTTGACCTGTTTTCGGTCAATTTTTTTGCGATTTCTTTTTCGGTGATGTCAGATGTCGTTTTAATCCATTGAATAGTTTCAATCATGGCGGATGAGTCACGTTTTTGGCTACTTCGAATGCCTTTTTGTTCAATGTTGTTTTTACAAGCCTTGGGCAAGGCGCAAGGGTCGATTTCTATGACATTCCCTGTAAACCATGATGGCGCGGATTTTGGAATATTAAGGGCGTTTCCAATGTTTTTAATTTCGTTTAAAGGATGGAATGCCACGTTTGCGCTTTCTTTAAACGATGTGCAATCAACATCTGTATATACGGCTAATGTTTTATTTGCGGGGTTGAAAACACCATATCCACGTAATCCTGGTGCATTTGTATTTTCAAGAACACGAAGATTCAAAAGCCACGCAAGTGAATCTGGAGCGGAAATAAGCGTTTTTCCTGTACAATTTTCTGCGATGAGATCGATTTTTTCGACTGTTGTTTTTCCTGAAAATTGAATATCATGTGCGATGGCGATCAGGGCAGGAGAAGGTGGCCTATTGCTCCATATCGCGTCGATCAAATTCTCCTCTATCAGTTTTACGTTTTGGTTTAATTCGCCATGTGTGTGGAGCCATGGGTTAAGGCCCATAATACCGTCTTTTTTGATGTTCTGTTCGGCCCATTTTGCGGGTSATATCKSWKYNATRSTMMRNCGRTTYCGAAYAAMNTCRGSWTCGRCTYGSTCTTYNGCKTNAACCGNGTAACRMMCNTCGATTAAAACAACAGCTTTATCCTGTGTGACGACAACATACCCAGCCGAGGCGCGCAAACCGCATATATAATGCAGGCGTTCATCACACGGAAACAGACTTTCTGCTTGCCATTCATCCGTTTGAGGAATGATATAGGCATCGATATCGTGGCGCGCCATCTCTTGACGTAAGGCCTGTAATCGTGTTGTGTGGTCGAGCATAAAATCATTTTGAACGCAGATTGGAAAAAACACAATGCAAATGACACGTGAAGAGGCAATAAAAGAATTTGGAAGCTACATTTCCTATGGTCGAGGTGTTATTGAGGCTTATAGATCCACAAGATCGCTAAAGAGCTTTTTGTCTTTTTGTAAAATTCGACGACCAATGTCATTTTCAATAGAGCAGCGCATAGGTTCCCTGGATGATGCAAGTGAAGTTGAGAAGAGTTTGTCAAAATCACTACCTCAATCGTATGGAAAGTCTGTTAAGTCTGAGGTCTCAAAAGTTGTTCAGGATTATTTTTTTCGAACAGACAAAGAGTTTGATAGAGCGCGCGTTGATTCCGCATTGGCAAAGGCATTGCATGTCGGAATGGTTGAACATGCGGTCATGCTTCATAAGCGTCGGTTTAAAACTTTAAGGGCTATTTTTGGATGCGAAAGCAGTGACGCCGAATTGACAAAACATTACGAGAATCATGCTCTCATCAAAAAAGCGTCGGCTATATATTCGATTACAATGCTGCATATTCCCGATGAGTTAAATGTTAAAAAATCATCCTTGAAAGTGGGGAGTACATTCTATCGCGTGTTGGATGATGATATTGCAGAAAAAGGCATAAAAATTGTAGAATATGAAGTGACAAAAAGAACAATGCTTTTGAACACACGGGGGAGTGCTGAGGGTTACGATCTGGCGATTTTTGCAAAATCTGAAACGGGGGGAAAGGATATAGAGTTTCGGCATAATGACGAAAATGGCTTCCCTGGATTTTTGATGGAACCGTCTGTCGCGGTAACTTTATTTGATAGCCGTGAAAAGGCTGAAAAATACGTCCGTGCGCAATGGACGAAAATTAATGGAAATTATAAAAAATCCCGCGCGGTACGCTCTTTAACACCWTCGTGATTGTGGATAGGGCGTATAAAAATTCTTAAACTCTCACCCCTTGCAATTTTATAGATTCACGGGCATTCTCATCTGGATATGACAGATTTAAAAAAACCAATTAAAAAGGCCGTTTTTCCTGTGGCTGGGCTTGGGACACGGTTCCTGCCTGCGACAAAGGTCTTACCAAAAGAAATGCTTCCTCTTGTGGATCGTCCGCTTATTCAGCGCGCGGTTGAAGAGGCCCAAGAGGCAGGGATAGAGGAATTTATTTTTGTGTCTGGCCGTGGAAAATCACTGATTACGGAACATTTTGAAATTCAGCCCGAATTGGATGATTTGCTTCGTGAAAAGGGAAAACTTGATCTTCTTGAGCGCGTGTCGCACAGCGACATTCCATCCGGTAAAGTTCAAATCTGTATGCAACAGCGAGCCTTGGGCCTTGGGCATGCGGTGTCATGCGCGCGTAGCCTTGTTGGCGACGAACCATTCGCTGTCTTTTTGGTGGATGTTATGACGCTTGGTGAAATGGGCTGTATGGCTCAAATGATTAAGGTTTATAACGAAACGGGCGGGAATGTGATCGCCAGTTCGCCAGTGCCGCGTGATCTGACATATAAATACGGAATTTTGGATGTTGAAAATGAAGGCGATGACGTAAGCGCGATCCGCGGTATGGTTGAAAAGCCAGATCCAAGCGACGCGCCAAGTAACCTTCATATTATTGGGCGTTATATTCTTCAGCCAGAAATTTTTGATATTCTGGATCGCCGTGAAAAGGGCGCAGGTGGGGAAATTCAATTGACGGACGCGATGGTTAGCCTGATGCAGGATCAACCGTTTACATCCGTGAAATTAAAGGGTGAAACCTATGATTGCGGTCATCACCTTGGATTTATAGAGGCGAATATCGCCTTTGCCTTGGCCGACCCGCAATTTGGACGCGAAACACAAGAGATTTTAAAGAAATATATAAACAAAGAGAATTTAAATGCAGCCGCTTGAAACTGAAAATAAAGAAAAACGCCAACCTCACATTTTTGATCCATTGATCCTTCGTGAATATGATATTCGCGGAATCGTGGGTGAGAATGTGACGGATGCCGATGCTTGGGCGATTGGTGCATCTTTTGGAACAATGGTTCGCCGCGCAGGCGGAAGTCGCGTGGTTGTTGGGCTTGATGGGCGCCACAGCTCCCCCGCACTATCTGCGGCGGTGTGCAAAGGATTGCGTA
>NVSI01000049.1 GCA_002401195.1 Alphaproteobacteria bacterium | reverse complement strand
TTGTCGCGTTCAATGTTTCGGTAAGGGTTTCAATTGTATCGGCGCCAAAGGCCCGTGCGCGTGTATCAAGGCCAAAGGCCACGGCGCGATCTTTATATCCGTCTTCATTGATAATTGCCTCTATATGTGTGATGGGGCAATTGTCGAATACTTCGTATCCGCAATCTTCCAAGGCCTTTAAAGAGGTCGAAATCCCCGCGCCAGACAAACCGGTAATAAAAAGAATAGGGCGTGTGTTCATTCACAAAGGATACATGATTTTTTTATAAATACTTACAAAACTTGACATGTTTTACAATGGTTGGTAGTTATGTAATCATAAAAAAGAAGGAATTTTTATTATGAATGCTATATTTACTCAAATCGCAAAAGATAATTCACAACCTCATAATCCTGCTGGTGAAAATTTCGCAGAGCAGATTGATTTTTTTGGTGCGCAACCAGTCAGCGAACAAGTTGACGCAGTCGCCGATTTTATTTTGAAAAATAGACCACTGGCATTGGACGCATTCTTTAAAAAAGTGCTGGATACGTCTTTGAATATACTTGATGTAAATGATAAAGATTTGCTCACGGTCTATTTAAAATATCGCGATGATTTAACAAATGGTCATGGAAAATCTAAAGCTGACAAGGTTATTCAGGGTCATGTTGCGGCAAACCGTGTTCATTCATCTTGTGAATACGCGTTGATTACGGGGAATGTAAACATTCTTTCGCAGCTCATCCAACGTCCAAAATCGATACAATCTCTTAAACTGAGCGCATAATAACCGTAAATTGCGCGCCGATTTTATTCTGGTTTTCATCCATGATATTGTCAGCATAAATTTCTCCGTCATGGGCTTCGATAATTTGTTTGCAAATCGCAAGTCCAAGGCCGGAATGTTCACCAAATCGCTCGCTTGTTGGGCGTTCACTATAAAACCGATTAAAAATCGCATCTAATTTATTTTCTGGAATGCCTCCACCATTATCTTTGATGGTGATGTGCCAGGATCGCCCCTGTTTTTCCGCACTGATTTTAATGGTGTCAGAAAAAGATTGAGCATTAGAGAGAAGGTTGTCAAATACCTGACCTAGGCGGCTTTCAACGCCGTTGACGCCGATGTTCATATTCACAGGAAGAGAGAGTCCCGCGTTATAATATTGTGCCATGCTTTCAAGCATCGGGCGTAAATCAACATGTTCCAAATCTTCGCGGGATAACTCCGCATCCAACCGTGATGATTTCGAAATATCAGTGATTAAACGATCAAGGCGGTTCACATCATGGAGGATGACAGACATAAGGCGTTTTCGGTCGTCGTCGCTTTTGATAATGGATAATGTTTCAACGGCGCTTCGAAGGGATGTAAGTGGGTTTTTAATTTCGTGGGCAACATCCGCGGCAAAACTTTCGATACTATCGAGCCGGAGGGAAAGAGCATCCGTCATTGATTTGAGAGAGAGAGAGAGGTCGCCAATCTCATCATTTCGTTTGGATAAATCAGGGATTTTTTCACCGCGGCCAAAGTTGTTTTGAACGCGTTCCGCGCTCCGTGATAATTTTTTCAAGGGGCGGGCAATCGCGCCCGACAGGTAAAGGGATAAAAGGAATGTAAAACCGAGGGATATTAAGAAAATCATTAAAATATCGCGCTGAACTTGGCGCATGGCGTTGATAATGCCCTCTCCTGAACGGGTCAGGTAAACCACGCCAATCACGCCTTTCATGCTTTTGACGGGGACGGCGGCGCTTAAAACCATGTTTTTCTTGCCCTCCATATCATTTTTCCACCATGCGGATGCAGACGGCATGTTCGCAAGGGCGTTTTGAACATCAGGGTACATAAAGCCTGTCATAGATGTTTTTTCTTGGGTGGGATAGTAATCGAGATTGAGGCTGGACGGGAGGACGTCCACGATAAAATCAAGGGAGGCCGTGACAGGCATTTTTAAAAATCGTGTCCGGTGGCTGGACGGGCCAGTTTCAATAACACCAACAGGGCCGGCAAGCCAATCACTATCGCCCATAATTTGTCCGTCAAAATCATACAGACGAATACGGGATGTGGTGGTTTGCCCCAAACGACGGATCATCTTTCGCGCTGGAAATCGTGCAAGGCGGTCAAATTTTAAAATCCGCGCGCCGCGTTCTCCTCGGCGGATCATTGGCCCTCGAACTTGTGCGGTCTCGGCAATGGCACCTGCATAAATGTGGGCTTGGCGCTCTAGGGTTTTTTGTTCGGTTTTAATGAGGTTGTTTTCATACTGCCCAAGATAAAATAACCCAAAGGCCAACATGACAAGGGCAAGGCCATTCACGGCGAAAATTTTAAGTGTCAGTCGAGAAATAACCCGATTGCGTGTGATCATGGGGATAAAAAAACCCTGTTTGTTATATTATGCAGATGGTTCGTTATATTTATAGCCGATCCCATAAACGGTGTCGATATAATCGAATGTATCGTCAACGGCCTTAAATTTTTTGCGAATACGTTTGATATGAGAATCGATCGTACGATCATCAACATAAATCGCATCGCCATAGGCGGCGTCCATCAATGAATCACGGCTTTTAACGTGGCCTGGGCGTTGAACAAGGGTTTTGACCAATAAAAACTCAGTCACGGTCAAAGAAACGCTGTCGTCTTTCCAGAGGCACAAATGGCGGTCTTCGTCCAAACGCAAATCACCAACCGTTAAAAGAGTGTCCGTGCCCGTGTCATTATCATTGGTCGCGGCGCGCATTTCATTACGGCGTAAAATCGCGCGGATGCGTTCCACCAAAAGGCGTTGTGAAAATGGTTTCGTAATATAATCATCCGCGCCCATWYKCAGRCCMAGSAYTTSRTCWATYTCATCATCYTTGGAYGTKARRAAAATRAYRGGGAMATCNTGWTTYKNCMCGNAATSTKYKYAARRRCTNCCATMCCRTCCATKCKGGGCATTTTAATRTCSRAWACRRCMARRTCARNCAGRKTTYWSGMGAARGCCAGCAACCGCCGATTCTCCATCCATATATGTTTTAACGTCGAATCCTTCGGCTTCCAAAGCCATGGAAACGGATGTGAGGATGTTGCGATCATCGTCGATCAGCGCGATTTTGGATGCTGTTTGTGTCATGTGTTTATCCCTTTGTTTAGAAAACTATGTTTGTTCACTATCATTTAAACAAAGAATAAAGGCAAGCGCGCGACAGTTTGTGGCATTTTCGTGATCTCGCGAAAAATATAAATTGATTACAGCTCTTTAAGAGTAAGAACGTGAAGTGRGAACGCGCGCGAATTTATTGGGATTATACCCCATGCGGGCGGCAAGCGCGGTATCGGAAACAATGCCAGCCATAGAGCGGCCTGTATCTCTTACAATATTTTGAAGTCCTCGAACGGATAGTCCTGAACGGCGACACGCCTTGTTAAATCCGTTTTTTGATGTTGCTTTTGATTTTTGTTCCATGGTTTTCCCTTGTGTTTAACTGCCTTAACGGTCGGCAGAGTTGATCTCTGCTCTGATTTAATCAAAGCATAAAAGGGAATAAAGTTTCAATAAGTTTATTTGATGTTTCGGAAAATAATAAAATTGACCTTTGATAGAGTTCTGCTTATTATTCGGACAACAAAATGATTTATCGATTTTGTTTGCGTTGAAAGCGAGGGCGATCGGCGGATAGTCTTTTTTCTGCTTTTTTCTGCCTTGTTTTAAGACCTTTTTCTTTCAAATTTCCCCAGACGGCCTTTGAATCCCACGATGGTGTATCAACGTCAAGGCGTTTTGCCCGATCAACCACATGGGAAACGACAACGGCCATATCGTATTTTATTTCCTCTGAAAGAGCATCAATAGGTGGATCGTTATGTATTTCCATGGCCTTTGACACGGCGTTTTTCGCAACATTTTGTATATGGTGTTTGGCTTTTTCTTCTTGAAAATTCCCAGCCTCGTCTGTAAAGAGATCTAGACGTTTTGCGAGTTGCATAAAGGTCTTTATCTTAAATTTATCCTTTTTTCCTTCTATACTTAAAACTTGTCGGTGCCCCTCTGGACCGCCGCAGATGTCTGTGGTGATGTCATAAGATGGCGAAAATTTAACGGATGTTATCGTTTTACATTTGGAATTATAATGAATAAGAGCAGATAGATTTTTTAAGTGCATGTCTGCATCATTGGCGACATAAGATAAAWTAGATCGGGTAAAAAGAGCCTCCATATTTTTTTGTGTTTGCTCTGTATTAATGTCTCCAGACAATTTTTTTAATTTTTTAGCGACTTCCAAGATGGCGCCCATCCCTTTATGTTCGGAATGTTTACCAAGAAGAGTACAAAAATCTTGTGTCATTATACGTGTGTTGTTTTTGTCTTGTCCGTGTTCTGGGATATCGTATCGTTCAATTCCAAAAATAGGAGGGAGGCCATTTTTTTGTTCTATGACACAAAATGCAGGTGTTTCTAGCCCTACGGCTTTCGCCATTGAAAGCCCCATAAATTCATTGATCCCAAGGCTGTCGATACAGTCACGACCTGCATGTTTAAGGAGGATATTAAACGGTTTATTTCTTGCAACGCTTATGCCTCCATCGGGGGCTAGGCAATGCGGTGTTTTGATTTCCGCGCCAGAGTAACGCGCGGTATTCCGGTCGCCCCAAAATTCAGATAGTTTATTTTCGAAGGCCATGTCTCCCGCTCGGCCATAAGGACCAGAGTAATCCCCTGTGAATTTCCCTTTGTCATCAATATGATTTGATAAATGATCGAGCAGGACGTCGTTCTTGGCTTGGGGTGGGGGCTCATCCGCTTTTTTTATAATGAAATTAGATAAAAAACGCATGCCACTGCTGATGTATCCCACTTGCAGTTTTCCATTTTTTTGATCTGCGGGCCAATTAAGATGTTCCCTGAGCCAGCCTTCGGGCTTCAAATTTCGCAGAAATGTTGGAATTTTTTCACCATCTGCAATTGAAATTATATCGTTATATCGGTCATCAACGGGAAACCATTCTTTGTTTGCGCCAAGGCGAAAATCTGCGACTTTATCACCATGGTGATAAAGACTGAAAAGAGTGTTGATTTCGCCGCTGTCGGCGGCTTTGAAATGTTGAGACGCGATGTTCATCCTTGGACTTTATACAAAATATGTTAAAATTAAGTTACTAAATCACGATATAAATAAACGGATCCTGTGATGAATAAAATTGCAGGCATTTCCTGTATATTTTTGGCAACATCTCTCAGTAATTTTTCGGTTTTAATATCTTGTTTTAAATCGACTTTTTCTTTTAATTTTTGCGCAGTTTGAGGGTTTCTGGCGCTTAACAGATCAACACAAGTCAGGCTATTTATATGTGATAATAAAGGGGATAAGAAGTCATTCGGGTTTTTATCGGTGGCAAGGCCCAAAACAAGATGAATGTCTCGGGCTGGATTTTCATCTTTCCACGCCTTGAGTTGTGTGCTGATTGCACGGGCGCCTTCGGCATTGTGTCCGCAATCAAACCATAATTCGCAATGGGGCGGAAGAGAGTCGTATAAAGCCCCTTGCGTAATATGTTCCATTCGTCCAGCCCACCGCGCATTTTTGAGGCCATTTTGAATCGCGTTATCCGTGACAGAGAATTGATTTTGTAAAAGATCAATGGTTGCAAGGGCCGTTGACGCATTTTGTTTTTGATGGTCTCCGACAAGGCCTAAATGTGGTAAGTCATCGCGTGTTTCTACGAAGTGTACGTCTTTTGATTTTTCTTTGAAAACTGTATGTGTTTCGGGGTGTATTTGTGGGGCGACAATACACGGTACGTTCTCTTTGATGATCCCTGCTTTTTCTTGTGCTATATCTGTGATCGAATGCCCAAGGAAATCCATATGGTCATATCCGATGGCGGTGATAATCGTTGCGATTGGATTTTCAATGATATTGGTACAGTCAAGGCGCCCACCAAGACCAGTTTCCAGTATACACAAGTCGGCCGGCGTGTCGGCCATGGCTTTAAATGCGAGGGCGGTCGTATATTCAAAAAATGTAACGGCGCGCCCGTTATTGGCGGCGTCTATCTCGTCCAGATAGTGAAGAAGTCGGTCATCGCTGATGCTCTCTCCTGACAATGTGATGCGCTCATTGAATGTCAAAAGATGGGGGGAGGTGTATGTGTGTACGCTATGCCCTTGGGACTCGTACACTGATTTTAAAAAGGCGATGGTTGATCCTTTGCCGTTTGTGCCGGCAAGGTGGATTGTTGGCGGCAAATTTAAGTGAGGGTCGCCCAGCGCACTTAACAGTTCGTTATAGGGGGAACGCTCAAGACGGAAATCATTATCCTTGCGATGAAGGTCATAGATCGATTTTAAACGTGTTGCGATTTGTGGGTTGGGATGAATAGCATCATAAGACATGGCGGCACTGTTTTAAAAATAATGTCGGGTTTTCATGCTTCATCAATGTGGTTCCGATTAAAAAGCCATCCGTTCTTTTGGGATAATTTTTTAAATCGTTGGGGGATGTAATTCCCGACCCGAGGATAATTTTCACATCCTCAGGCGCGGATTGAATGATTTGAGATGCAAGGCCTTTATCAAACGTAAAATTCGTTAAATTGCGGCTGTTGACCAAAATCATTTGCGGACGAAGTGTGAGGGCTGYTTCTAGTTCAGATAGACTTTGAACCTCGATCAACGGCATCATGCCTAAGGCCTTGATATGGGTGTTGAGCGCGTGTAATCGATCGGATGGCAAGGCCTTTACGATTAAAAGAGCCATGTCCGCCCCACAAACGCGGGCATGATTCAATTGACGTTCATCAATAATGAAATCCTTGCATAAAATCGGCAGTGATGTGTTTTGACGAAGGTTTTTTAGGATGTCAAAGGAACCACCAAAAAACGCCTCATCGGTTAAAATGGAAATGGCATCGGCGTTTCCGTGAATATAGGCATTCAATTGCGCCGCAGGGTTGAATGCGCTTGTAATCGTACCTTCGCTCGGTGATTTTTTCTTTATTTCGGCAATCAGGCACGGTTGGGCCTTTAAAAGAGTGGAGAAATCCGTTTTACATTGCGGCGGATTCGCATAGAGAGGAAGGCTTTTGACCTCCTCTCGTTTTTGAGAAAGAATGTTACCAAGATAGTCTAATGCAATGGTGTCATTCTGCGTCATTATTTCGATGCGGCTCTCTTTTTCTYTTTCGGTGTTTCTATTTTTGAATCGTTGGCAGATGTTTGGCCGTCAGGCAACGGAACGGACGTCACAATTTTTGCTCCATCAGTTTTAAATGGAGATTTCTTACCGCCTTTGGCCGTTGGTTTTTTTGTGTTGCTTAACAATTCAATCAATAAACCGATTTTTTCGTTATGTTGATCGCGGGGAAGAACCATATCAACAACGCCGTGATCAAGAAGATATTCAGCAGTTTGGAAACCATCGGGCAGTTCTTCACGAATTGTTTCTTGAATGACACGTTTTCCTGCAAACCCAATCATGGAACCAGGTTCCGCAATTTGAATGTCGCCAACCATGGCGAATGATGCGCTCACTCCGCCTGTCGTTGGATCCGTTAATAAAACGATATAAGGCAATTTTGCATCCTTTACCATTTCAACGGCGACAATCGTACGTGGCATTTGCATCAATGAAATGGCGCCTTCTTGCATGCGTGCACCGCCTGATGATGGGATAACCATAAGGGGGATATTCTTTTTAACCGCTTGTTCCGCGGCCAAAACAACGCCTTCGCCAACGGTCGCGCCCATGGATCCGCCCATAAATTTAAAATCAAACGCGGCAATCATAATGCCTTGGCCTTGGATTTTTCCCTCCGCAACAACGATCGCGTCTTTACGGCCCAATCTTTTTTGAGTGTCATTGAGGCGGTCGCTATATTTCTTTTTATCTTTGAATTTCAAAGGGTCGCGCGCAACGCCGGGGACTTCAAATGTGTCATATTTCCCGCCATCAAAAAGGTTTTCAAGGCGTTCATATACGTCGATGCGTAAATGATGTCCACAGTGATAACACACATTTTGGGCGGCTTTTAAATCGCGGTGGAACAACATTCCGTCACATCCAGGGCATTTTTGCCACAAATTGTCAGGCACATCCTTGGCATTATTCACAAGGCTGTTAATTTTTGGACGGATGAAGTTTGATAACCAATTCATGTTTTTATGTTTCCTGTAATTTCAATGCTATTTATCCCAGATATGGGGGGCGGAAGTCAAGCAAGAGTATCAATAATGTCTTGAGCCGCCTTGGATGAATTTTCGGCGCCCGTGATGGGACGCCCGATGACAAGGTGTGTTGCGCCCTTGTTGATGGCCTCACGCGGTGTCATGACGCGTTTTTGATCGCCTTTATCGCTTCCTATTGGGCGTATTCCTGGCACCATGGTGATAAAATCATCTCCGCATGTATYGCGGATTGTTTCAATTTCATGAGAGGAGCAGACAACACCGTCCAGCCCCGCCTGTTGTGTTAGTTTTGCAAGGCGCGCAACTTGAGATTTTGGATCGTTATCTTGGCCGATATGTTTCAAATTGTCACTGTCTAGAGATGTTAAAACCGTGACGGCCAAAAGTTTTGTACCTGTCGGGCAGGCGGCCTTGGCCGCGCGCATCATGTCCAATCCACCGGCCGCGTGAACATTTAAAAAGGCGGGTGTGAAATCCGCAGTCAGGGCGCGGATTGCGCCTGCAACAGTATTTGGAATGTCATGGTATTTAAGATCAACGAAAACAGGGAGGTCAGGCGCGGCAGCCGCAATTATTTTCAATCCTTCCACGCCATTGGCATTGAAAAATTCAAGACCAAGTTTGATCCCGCATGTTTCCCTTATGTCTGTGACAATCTCAAGCGCGCGTTGAATGTCCGGCGTATCAACCGCACAGAAAATTTGGGGTAAATTATTCATGATTTATGCGACCTTATCGTCAATTGAATGAAGTTCGTCTGTTCGCGCTTCGCGTAATGTATCTTCCAATTCTTCGCGTTCTTCATTGGCTTTTTTTAGCTCTTTGCGTGCTTGACGGAGTTCTTTGTTTTTTGGAAGACTATTGAGCCAGACAAGCAGGGCGCCAACGGTAAACCCAAGGGCAAAAAGCGTCAATCCAAGGGCCCAAAGGGGAAGAGTAAGCGGGGATGCAATCGGTGAGAAATAAAATGTTGTGTCTTGCATATTCAAAACAACAAACGCCACGCAAAATATAAGCGTGGGTATTTTCAAAAGATATTTAAAGACTTTCAGGCCGAACATTTATGCGTTATCCGCACCGTTCAGGCGTTCGCGTAAGGCTTTCCCTGTTTTAAACGCAGGCGTCCGTTTTGCGGGGACTTGAACCGTTTCGCCCGTGCGTGGGTTGCGGCCTTTACGTGGTGCGCGGTGCTTGACCGAAAATGCCCCAAAGCCACGTAATTCAATGCGGTCACCGCGTTCAAGAGCGGCGGACATTTCTTCGATAATCGTATCAACGATTGTTTCAACATCGCGCACATATAAATTTGGATTTCGTGCGGCTAATTTTGCGATGAGTTCTGATTTCGTCATAAGAACCCCTTTCCCGTTATTTCCTATGATTTTACAATGCAATAGGATTCGCCCCCTCGTCAAGTAAATAGGCATTTGATTTTTATGCAATGGTGGGTAAGATGGGGCATGTCACGATTAAACAAACCCCTCATAGTTACAATTAGCGGCGATCTCGGTAGTGGAAAAAGTGTTCTAGGGAGCGCTTTGGTTGATTATTGGCGGGCTCAGCATTACTCCACGGGCGTCATTCAACGTAAAATGG